>QMMB01000272.1 GCA_003647035.1 Deltaproteobacteria bacterium
CAAGGCGGGGTTCTTACCGCAGCGCCCGTCTAGCGTTCCGGCCGACGCTTTGCGTGCCCGACCCTTCGCGCGCGCTTTGCTGCTTCCGCAAAGCGTTTCGCGTCCTCGAGCCACGCAAGACGTTGCGCTGGCGTCAGCTTCAGCCACGCACGGCGCTGCTCCGCCTCGTGTCGCTCCCAGCCGTCGCTACGCGTCTTGCTCATCGGTTTCTAGGGTAGCACGCGCGATTTCATCCAGCTTCTCGATGTCGTCCAGATCTTTCGGGCGACCCGCATTGCGCTTGAGAAACCGAAGGTCGTCGAGTCCAACGACGTGCACGGTTGTGCCATCGCCCCCCACGACCACGTCGCGAACATCCGCTTCGTCGAGCGCTCGCAAGATCTCGGTGAGAGCATCACCCGCGATCCGCGCATCCTATCACGCCGTGGGAGCCCCACGCGCACGGGGCTCGGCGCAGCCCACCGTTGTCGGCGTTTCTCAAGGGCCGTCCAACCTGGCGCCCGCCGACGGCTGAGTGGCGTTCGGCAACCGAGGTGGGGTTGTTAGACGGTTGCAATTCGTTGTGCCGTGATCGACAGTGGCGGCATGTTTCGCTTGATAGCTTATGTGTCTGTACTTGCTGCGCTTCTCGCCCCGCTGTGTTTTCCATCAGCGGGCCTTGCGCAAGCCCCGACAGTCAACGCAGGCGCCTCCCAAGACCGCGAACCGGCCGACCCTGAGCTCGAACGAGCTCACTGGAAACGGACTCGCGCGCGCATTGGAGTGGCCTTCTCCTTCCTGACTGTTGCCGCAGGCTTCGCCCTCCTGGCGCCCGGAATAATCTGGGGTTTGTGCGACGATCCACTTTCGGACGCCCTCTGCTCAGGGCATCCGGAGGCTTCCACACCTTTGCTCGTGGCGGGCTCTATCCTCATCGCCTCGGGCCTGGTCGGAATGGGGTTCAGCGCCCGCGGGCTCTATCTTGCCAAGCGACAAGTGAGAGAGCTCGAGCACCGTCCCGCACCCACAGCCCTACGGTTCGGCCCAGCCGGCGTCACCCTGATTCACCGCTTTTGAATCATCCCGGCCCTACCGGGGGACCCCAATGCTTGAGAAGCAAGGGCTCGAAGATCAACCTGGGACGGGCAGCTCTCTTACCCAGAGCGTATCAACGCTGATCGTTCGACCGAGCCATCGACAGCGACATCCGACGGCGCGTTGGCGCAACGTATGCACGGGTTTCCGACGCGCCAACTGGCACCACGACTCGTGCGCTGTCACGGAGTCTCGCAAGGTCCGTCGCAGACTTGCATCGATGTGATCTCGCATCCAGCCAGGCCATCGTTGGCCAGCTCGCCGGCCCTCAACACCATTCCGTCTCCGCAGATCCCTGAATCGTCCGCGTACTTTGAGCCGACGAGCTCGTCGTTCGTGGTGTCAATCAAGTACCAGATCGATGGATTCTCGATGAACTCCTCGATGAGACGGCGATCGCAGTCGCCGTATTCGGTGATGGTCTGGGTATCGATGAGCCCGTTGCCAAACGGACCCGAGCCGGGCTCGCACGGGAAGCTGCGACAGAAGCACTCCATCGTCGCGTTGAATACTTGGCCGGGGACCACCACGTCCTCGCATTGGCAAGTAGCTCCACCGACTCCGCTAGTGCCTCCTGTCCCAGCGCCGGCCCCAGCGCCACCCACTCCTCCAACACCGCCGCTCGCCCCATCGCCGCATCCGGCCGCAGACCACGCGCCCAAGACCATAAGTAAGAGGACTCGCATAGAAAAGGCTCCTGACCTTCCCCTAGCATAGGAGCAGCACACCGGCTCCAGACAGGCCGGCAGTCTCGCAGCGAAGCGTATCAAAGTTGGTGAGGCAGTGCGGCCTACGGTTTTCCCTGCCTTTTACGCACCGAAGAAGCGCTTCATGACGTCGATCATCTTGGGGACGTCTGCGGCGGCGGCCATTTCTCGGCACGAGTGCATCGAGAGCATGGGGTTGCCTGCGTCGACCGTTCGAATGCCGAGCTCGGCGGCGGTGATCGGTCCGATGGTGCTGCCGCATCCGAGGTCCGAACGAACGACGAAGCGCTGCGTGGTCACGTGTGCTTCGCCCGCCCAACGCTCGAAGCTCGCCCAACTCTCGCCATCGGTCGCGTAGGATTGGTTGACGTTGATCTTCACGACTGGCCCTCCACCGAGCACGGGTTGGTGCTTGGGTTCGTGGCGATCGGTGTAGTTGGGATGGACAGCGTGGGCCATGTCGGCCGAGATCAAGAACGACTTGGCGACGGCGCGATGGTAGTGCTCGGGCGACTCGCCTGAGAGGCGTTGCAGGCAGCTTCGTAAGAAGTCGGACGCCGCTCCTCGCGCGCTGCGGCTGCCAACCTCTTCGTGGTCGTACAGAACGACGCCCCGCGTGATCTCACCGTTGCTTGCGGCGGCCGTCAGGGCGGTGACCGCTGCGTGGCAGCTGGCGAGGTTGTCGATACGAGCCGCGTGAATGAACTCCCGGCTCACACCGCTGCGGGTCGCCGGCTGCACGTCGTACGCCATCAGATCCCACGCGAGCACTTCGTCAGATTTCATGTCGCCGAGCTCCTCGGCGATGAGTGTGCGGAGGTCCACCTCGTCGAGGTCGTTGAGCGTGACGATGGGCGCCATGTGCTTCTGTGCGTTGAGCTTGAGGCCCTCCGTGTTCACCTTTCGGCTGAGGTGAATGGCGAGGGACGGAACCCGGAGCAGCTCCCGGCCGAAATCGATCAGCCGCGCACGCCCGTCTGCTAGCAGTGCGCGCCCCGCGAGCGAGAGATCACGATCGAGCCAGGTGTGCAGCAGCACGCCGCCGTAGGGTTCGACGCCAAGCTGTCCGTACCCCGTTTCCTTCAGCTCGGGGTTGGGCTTGATCCGAAGGTTCGGCGAATCGGTGTGGGCGCCGACGAGGTGAAACCCGGCTTCGCTGGGTGCCACGCTCCCGATGTGGAACGCGGCAACCGAGCCGCCGCCGCGAACCATGTAGACCTTGTCGCCAGGGCTGACGTCCCACGGCTCCGACTCGTCGAGTGCGCAATACCCGTGGGCTTCCAGACGAGTGACGGTTTCGGCAACGGCATGAAACGGGGTGGGCGAGGCGTCGATGTATTCGAGTAGGTCTTGGACAGGCACGTAGCTCCCTTACTTCGCCAGCGAGCGAACGCCAGCGCGGTGGACTTTACCGGGAAGCTCGCGGCCGACAATAGCCTCCGCGACCTGCCCCGCTTGCCAGAGCTTCTCGAGGTCGATTCCGGTTTCGATCCCCATGCCGTGCAGGGTGTAGACCAAGTCTTCGGTTGCGAGGTTGCCCGCCGCGCCGGGTGCGTACGGGCACCCTCCGAGTCCGGCCACCGACGCATCGAACGTCGTAATGCCACCTTGGAGACCGACCAGAACGTTGGCGAGCGCGGTCCCGCGGGTGTCGTGAAGGTGCAGGGCGATCTGCTCGATGGGCAGTTCGGAGGTGAACAGCTCCAAGATCTGCTGGGTCTGAACCGGAGTGCCCACGCCGATAGTGTCTCCCAGCGAAATCTGGTAGCAGCCGGCACCGAGCAGGTGCTTCGCGAGCTCGAGGCCCCGCGAGGGATCGACGTCTCCTTCGTAGGGGCACCCCCACATCGTCGAGACGTACCCGCGAACTTTGAGCCCCTGCTCGACCGCCGGGCCGATGACCGGGTCGAATGCCTTCAGGGTCTGTGCGATCGTCTTATTGACGTTCTTGGCGTTGTGAGTCTCGCTGGCGCTCACGAAGACCGCAATCTCGTCGACTTGGGCCGCAAGCGCGCGGTCGAGCCCACGGGCGTTGGGGCACAAGCCTGCGTAGGTGACGCCCGGCCGACGGTCGATCGTCCGGCAAACCTCGTCCGCGTCGGCCATTTGGGGGACCCACTTCTGCGCGACGAAGCTGCCGACCTCGATTCGGCGGATGCCCGCATCGAGCAGGGCGTCGATCAGTCTCACTTTGGCGTGCGTCGCGACCTGGGCGCTCTCGTTCTGCAGGCCGTCTCTCGGGGATACCTCGTACACGGAGACGCGGGTCGGGAGCTTCGGAGCAGTGGCCATATCCTCCATCTACAGCCCCTGGGCCCTCCTGAAAAGCCGGTGGTCCCCGCGAGAGAATGCAGGCTGGCGCCTCGGAGATGCCTGGCCCCGAGGTCCGATTTGGTAGATACTCCGCCCGCGATGGCGACCTTGACTGCTTTGATGCTTACCGCGCCCTTGTTCGGGATGACCCTGCACATCGATTCTTCGATGCTCGAGGCTCCCGCCGTGATGGTCGACCCGGGGGTGTTTTTGGCCGTCGAGGTGTCCGTTGAGCTCGAGGAGCCTACGGGCGAGCTCGATGAGCCCAAGGGGCCGACGACCGCCGATCTCATCCGGAAGCGAAACAAGATCAAAAAGGTCCATAAGTGGTTCGGGATCAGTACCTGGTCCCTAATGACGCTCTCGGTCGTGTCGGGCTTGATTCAATTCTACAATCAGTACGGCTGGTGGAAGAGTGAGGCGACCAACCCCTGCGTGCAGGGCAATGCGATCTTCACGCAAAAGGCCTGCAGTGGGGTTCCGACGGCGCACGTGACGCTGGTCGCGCTTACCGGGGCCGCCTACTTCACGACCTTCGGCCTCTCCTTCGCCATGCCCGACCCGCTCAAAGTCAGCGAGGGCAACAGCGATTTCGCGCGCAAGCTGCGGACCCACAAAGTGCTCCGATGGGTCACTTTTGCTGGGATGCTCGCCCAGATCGGGCTGGGCGTGGTGGCCGCGAACTCCGCATCGCTCGGCCTCGACCGGGCCAACGATTACAAGGCTCTTCGTGGCATCGCGACTGCCCACATGGCCGTCAGCCTCGTGACGTACGGCGCGATGACCTACGCCGGCGCGATCATGATCTTCTGAGAGCGATCTCACCAAGCCCTCCCTTGGCCTGAATTTCTTGGAATTGAGGGCTTGCCGATACAATCGCCGCACCGCTAGCATCTAGAGGATAGAGTGGCGGCGGGGAGGCGGGACAAACCGTCGCCGGGGTGTCCG
>QMMB01000273.1 GCA_003647035.1 Deltaproteobacteria bacterium
CACGATGCGAGCCGACGCACCCTCGATGTTCACATATCGAGGCTCCGCGGCAAGCTCGGTCGTGACGCCGCGCAGCTCGAAACCGTGTGGGGCATCGGTTATCGCCTTTCGGCAGGCTCATGAAGCTTCGCGCACGGCTGGCGTTGACCCTCGGCCTGGCGACGATCTCGTTGCTGGTGCTGATGGGTTGGGCCCAGTCCCGTTGGCGCTCTCAGCTGAGAGTCGAAGCGCTTGCGGGGGCGGCGGTGCATCGAATGGGCTCGGGTGGGCGCCAGCGTTGCGAGGCGAACCCGGAAAGCTGGCCGGGCCCTCAGGGGGCACCGCATGCTCGTCGTCGGCCAGGGCCATCTCGTCAGTCGTTCCCGCGACATCGAGTGTTCGCGTACGACACGAACCTCCGGAGCCGCAATCCCGATAGCCCGACGTTTCCGCCCGAGCTCGCGCAACAGCTGAGGGCAGGCAACGACATCGCCGCATACCGTTCTGAGGACCATCGACGCACCCAAGTCGCGGTGCGCATGCCTTGGGACGAGGGACCTTGTGCAGTGGTGCTGATGCGCGCGAAAGGACCGCCCCCTTGGTTCTCCGGTGCAGTTCTGATGCCGGCAGTTCTCGTCGCGCTGGTCATGATCCTCGTCGCGCTTCTCAGCGCTGGTCCGGTGGTTCGTCGCGTCCGCCAGCTGACCGAATCGGTCCGGAAGCTAGGGAGCGGGTCCGAAGAGCCGATCCACGTCGACGGCAACGATGAGATTGCCGAGCTAGGCGCCGCGTTCGAACAAAGCCGCCAGACAATCCAAGCGCAGCTGCAGTCCGTACGAGACCGCGAGGCCGCGCTCCGCAACTACATTGCCAACACGACGCACGACGTGATGCTCCCGCTCACTGTGCTGCAGGGGCACCTCGTCTCGCTCCAGCAACGCATCGAAGCCGGTGAAGCGCTCGACGCGAAGGCCTTCGTGCCGAGTATCGAGGAATCGCAGTACCTAGGCTCGCTCCTGCACAATCTCAACGCCGCGGCGCGCCTCGAAGCGAACGAAGGCCTCGCCCATCGGGATCCGATCGACCTCAATCGTCTGGTCGAACGCGTGGTCGACCGGCATCGTCCGATTGCGAAGCGCAAACAAATCGTACTCGAGGTTGCCGTGCCGGAAGGCACGATCGAGTTTCCCGGTGACCTCACTCTGCTGGAGCAGGCGCTCGGAAACGTGGTTCAGAACGCGGTTCGCTACAACCGAGCGGGGGGGCACGTCGCGGTGCTTCTCGATGGAACCGACGACGTGTGGACCTTCAAAGTCGTCGACGACGGGCCGGGTATTGCGGAAGCTGATCGCCGTCGCGTGCTGGAACCGTCCTTCCGGGGCAGTGAGGCACGCACGCGCCACCCGCATGGAATGGGGCTCGGGCTGCATATCGCCAGCCATGTCGCCAGGCGCCACGGCCTACGTCTCGCGCTCGCCGATACGAAGGGCGGTGGCCTGACGGTCGAGCTGCAATTTGGCCCACGCGATACTTGACCCGAGGACCGGTCCGTGCGGTGATCGCGGAGCGGAGGAACGATGTTCAAAGAGATACTGCAAGACCTCGTCGAGCGAACCGATGGCGGACTGGCTGGGCTCCTAATGGCGTCGGACGGGATCGCCATCGATCAATACTCGAAGGGCGACGGCCCCTTCGATATTGAATCGGTTGGGATGGAGTACAGCGTCGTGCTCAAGGGCATCCAACGCGCCGCTGAAATGCTCGACACCGGCGCCGCCACGGAAATCTCGGTCAAGACCGAGCGGCTGACAACGGTGGTCCGTATGCTCTCGGACGAATACTTCGTCGCCCTTACGGTCGCGCCCGGCGGAAACGTCGGCAAGGCGCGCTTTCTACTGCGCGCCAGCGCGCCCAAGCTGATCGAAAACCTCTGACGCCATGGGGGCCTCGGCGAAACGCATCCTGGTGCTCAACGGACCCAACCTCAACTTGCTGGGAACTCGCGAACCCGATGTATACGGCGCCGCCACTCTGGACGACATCGAGCAGGGTCTGGCCGACCTGGCGAAGGATCTGGGCGTTGCTATCGAATGCCGACAATCCAATCAAGAGGGGCAGCTCATCGATTGGCTTCACGACGCACGCGATTCGTTCGACGGCGTCGTCATCAACCCAGGCGGTCTGACGCACACTTCCGTCTCGTTGCGTGACGGAATCAGTGCAGCGGGATTACCGACGGTCGAGGTGCATATCTCCAACACACAGGCGCGCGAATCGTTTCGTCACCAGTCATTGACAGCCGCCGTGTGTATTGGTTCCGTGGTTGGCTTCGGAAAGAACAGCTACGCGCTTGGCCTTCGTGCACTAATCGACTATCTGAACGCTGCCGGCTAATCTATCGTCGCCGGGAGACCCCATGAAGTTGGATTTCGAACAACTCCGCGAGCTCATTCGACTCCTCGACGAGTCCAATCTCACCGAGATCGAGGTCGAGCACGACGACGACCGCATCCGAGTGCGCCGCGATCCCGCTCCGGTGGTCGGGGCGGTGGCATCGCCGTCCGTGGGAGCATCGGGCACCACGCAATCGGGCGGCACGCCCGCTGTAGACGACGACAACTATGTCACCTCGCCTTTCGTCGGAACCTTCTACCGCGCGCCCTCGCCCGAGAATGAGGCATTCGTCCAGGAAGGCGACTCGATCTCGCCGGGCCAGGT
Organism: Deltaproteobacteria bacterium; assembly: GCA_003647035.1. Taxonomy (GTDB): domain Bacteria; phylum Myxococcota_A; class Polyangia; order Polyangiales; family Houyiibacteriaceae; genus SG8-38. The sequence goes on from QMMB01000273.1 coordinate 2,698, forward strand.
GCTGTGCATCGTCGAGGCCATGAAGCTCATGAACGAAATCGAGTCGGAGGTCTCGGGCACCCTCGTCGAGGTCCTGGTCGAGAGTGGCAAGCCGGTGGAATACGGCGACCGGCTTTTTCGGATCGAAACGAGCTAAGCCGTGTTCGAGAAAGTCCTCATCGCAAATCGAGGTGAGATCGCGCTCCGCGTGATTCGCTCGTGCCGCGAGCGCGGCCTACGGACCGTCGCGGTTCATAGCGAGATCGATGCCGACGCGCTGCACACTCGGCTGGCTGACGAGGCGATCTGCATCGGGCCGGCTGACCCGATGCGCAGCTACCTCCACATCCCCGCGATCATCGCGGCGGCGGAAATCACCGGCGCCGATGCGGTGCATCCTGGCTATGGATTTTTGTCAGAGAACCCCGAGTTCGCGGAAACCTGCGCCCAATGCGGGCTCGAGTTCATCGGGCCGCTCCCCGACCAGATGCGCCAATGGGGAGACAAAGTAAGCGCGCGCGCGCTGGCCAAGTCCCTCGGCCTTCCCACGATCGAAGGCACCGAGCTCATCGAAGATATCGACGACGCCGTGAAGAAGGCAGAAGCGCTTGGTTTTCCGCTGCTGCTAAAGGCTTCTGGGGGCGGCGGCGGCCGGGGCATGCACATCCTGCAGTCCAAGGAAGAACTGCGCGCGATCTTCGGGACGGCACGCGCCGAGTCGCGCGTCGCCTTCGGCAACGACGCGCTCTACTTCGAGAAGTACATCGACCGACCACGGCACATCGAGTTCCAGGTCCTCGGCGACAAACATGGCAACGTTCACGTCCTCGGCGAACGCGAATGTTCCATCCAACGACGCCATCAGAAGATCCTCGAAGAAGCCCCGAGCGTAGCGCTTTCCGACGAGTTACGACGCGATATGTCAGCCACCATCCGGCGTGCCATGGGCGAAGCCGGCTACTTATCGGCCGGGACCCTCGAGTTCTTGCTCGACGACCGCGGCGAGCTGACGTTCCTCGAGATGAACCCACGCATCCAAGTCGAGCACCCCGTCACCGAGCTCGTCATGGGCATCGACTTGGTCGACGAACAGATCCGAATCGCAGACGGCAAGCGGTTGGAGCTGCCGGAGCACCTTGCCCCGCGAGGTCATGCCATCGAGTGCCGCATCAATGCCGAGGACCCGGACACGTTTGCCCCCAGTCCCGGCAGGATCACCGAGCTGCACATGGCAGGCGGAACCGGCGTCCGCATCGACAGTGGCGTGTACGGCGGCGGGCTCGTTCCGTCCCATTATGACCCCTTGATCGCCAAGCTCATCGTACATGCACCGACACGAGCTCAGGCGATTGCCAAGATGCGGAGAGCGCTCAGCGAGACGCTTATTGGGGGTATAGTCACCAACATTCCGCTCCATCAGCGGATCCTCGCGCACCCCGCCTTCGAGGAAGGCCGGTTCTCGACGCATTTCCTCGACGAGCTCCAGGCCTAGCGCTTGTTGACCGCTACCATCCGGCATTAGTAGACTTGTGTGGGTGCACTGAACGCATGGGGGCTTAGCAGGGGCATTGGCTATCAATAGGAACAAGGTTCTGGACGCGGCGCGGAAGTACCAGTCGCGCGGCCAGTACGACAAAGCGATTGCCCAGTACAAGAAGCTGGTTGACGCCGACAAGCGAGACGTTCGTTCTCTGCTGAAGATCGGCGATTTGCACGTACGCAAGGGTGACCGCGGCTCGGCGATCGAAACATACGAAACCGTCGCAGGTCACTACGCCCAGCAAGGCTTCTTTCTCAAAGCGATCGCGGTCTACAAACAAATTCTGAAGCTCGACCCGTCACGGCTCGAAGCGCAGGTGCGGCTCGGCGAGATGTACGAGCAGCTCCAACTGATCAGTGACGCGATGAGCGTGTTCGAGGACGTCTCGAATGGCTTCATGCGCGCGGGCGACACGGACCAAGCGTTGGTGATGCTCGGCAAGATGGTGGAGCTCGATCCGGAGCACATTCCGGTGCGCATCAAGTACGCCGAAGCGTTGTCGCGGGCGGGGCGAACACAGGAAGCGGCAGACGAGTTCGAACAGGGCGCGCTGCTGCTGAAGGATCAGGGCCGGCTCGATGATTACGTCAAGGTGGCCGAGCGTCTCCTGTACCACCGCAGCAACGATGTGCGCGTGGCAAAGGAGCTGGCCGAAACGTACGTCACCCGTCGCGATCCAAAGCGCGCGCTCGCCAAGTTACATATCTGTTTCAAAGCCGACCCGCGCGATGTCTCGACCCTGTCGCTACTCGCCGAAGCGTTCGTGATGCTGTCGCAGACCGACAAGGCGATCAGCGTGTACCGCGAAGTCGCGCGGATCC
>QMMB01000274.1 GCA_003647035.1 Deltaproteobacteria bacterium
ATTCGGGCGCCTCGCGCCCGGAGGCCAGGCGGGGACGGGCGAGGTATTCGCGCTCGTAGGGCTTGACCGTTGCGCAGCCAGCGGCCGTCCCGAGGGCAAGGACGATGGCCAGCTTCAGCGCATGGCGGAGTCGTTTTCGCCTTGTTTTTGCGTGGTGACGTACCGCGCGAGGGTGACGAGAGGGGTCAGAACGAGTCGGGTGGTGGTTCGCATCCATGGGTGCTCGGCAATGATATCGGCCGCGTACGGGCCGACCGAATAATACGCGTCGACGAACGCGCGGCCCGTTGGGTTGGTCATCAGGTAACGGTCACGAAAGCGCCGGAGCGCCCAAATCTCATCGGCCAAGGGCGATCCATAGGCCGCGGTGGCGACGAAGCACGGAGGAACGGTGGTGAAGTCGATCGGTGTCGTCGTGAGGCCCGCGGTGACCGGGTCGCTGCGCCCTTGGCATAGGTCCGTCGCTGTGATCTCTAGCTCGTATCGGGTCTCATGCGCATCGAACGCCACGTTGACGACGATGACGTCGCCCGGGTCCAGGCAATCGCCGTCCCCGTCGACGTCGATTCCGTTCTCGCACTCGCCGTCTTCGTTCGCGACAAACGGAGCACAAAGCGTCTCGGTCGCGTCTCCGCCGCTACACTCCGAGTCGACAGGGATATGCAAGCCGTCTCCTTGAATGGGTCTGCCAGCGCTGGTGAGTTCGAGGGCATGGGCGTCTTCGGTGACCACGCTACTGACGAGGATCTTGCTCGCCAGGACCCTGTATTGACGCAGGGGACGCGCACTCTCGGGAACCGTGAATCGAAGGCGAGCGACGACGTGGGACCACTTGGAATTCGAGTGGTTTTCTATGGTGAAATCGGAGATGGCTGCGGGTTGTCCCTGAGCGTCGCACAACCCCAGGCAGGTCCCATCGTCAGCGCAGGTGAAGCCCATCCCGCACTCGACGTCGTCGGCGCAGTCCTGGCCGCAAACGTCTGGAGGCTCCGGCTCGCTGCAGATGTTGGTGGCCAGGACGACGAGTTTAAAACGCGCGCCTGTCGCATCGGGGCGCAACCGATCGGCTCCGCTGCCAGGGGCGCCGTCGGGGTCGTCGGTGATCGAAGGGTCCATCGTGAAGAGATCGGCGGTGTCTCCATGCAGGCTCGCGTAGCCGGCAGGCTCCGACGTTTCGTGCTCGGCGACCACCGGGCCCAAAGTGAACGGCACAGCGTACACGACGGAGGGCTGTCCGCGGTAGGGGTAGCCGTACGTTTGAGCCCAAAAGTCCCACCTCTCCGACAGGGGCGTCGGGTAGGTCTCCTCGTTGAAGACGTCGTTGTAATCTCCCTCGACGTTGACTTCGATCCACGCCGTGTATTCGCCGTCCTCCCAGTCTTTCGGGGCGACGTACTGGATCGTCCGTGGCACGTCTCCTGTAGACGTTGCCATGGTCACGGCGTCGATGTTTGGCATGACGCTCCGCGTCTCCTCAACGAATCGCCCCACGTCGGGATGGTCGAACTTTCCCAGACCCTCGACGTCGCGGCGGGGCGGATAGATCGATCCAGCGCCGAGGGGACGCATGCTTTCAGAGCCAGAGCGTTCGACGAACGGCTCTGCATATCCGTTGCGGACATCGTTGTCCGTCGCGAAGCGACCCTTGTCGCTGTTGAAGACACTCGCGCAGGTGATGGCGTCCAGTGCCTCGCGCGTCGTCGTGGTCTGATCGAAGGAGAGGCAGAAGTACGAGTCAGGCGACGCGTCGACCGATGTACGCGAGGCGAATCCCTCCGAGGTGCGATCCTGAAAGATCACCATGGGAAATGGCTCGGCGCCCGGGGCGCCAGCTCGTCGATGTCCCCAGACGGGCAGGATCCCTTCGCGGCGCCCATACGGCCAACGAAAACCACTGTTCATCTGCAGAGCGCCGGGCCGGTTGCCGACACCACGAAGCGCGACCGATGACGTCAGGGCCACCGTCTCCATGAAGGTGCCGCCGACATCTTCGATCCAGATCGCAATCTGGGCGCGTTTGGTCGGCGTGAAACGAAACTCGAGAAGGCGATCGCCGTCCTGGGCGACACCGCCGCCCGGGGCCACGAGCCAAATCGCGACCATCCACAAGCCAAGTAAACCAAGGCGCATAACGAGAACAGCCTAGCTCCGGCGGTTTTTCAGCTCAAGGAAACCCATCGACAGGCCAAAATAGCAAATGCTCACAGAGGTTTAGAGGAGATTCAGCGGCGTGGCCGTTGGGGGCTGCGGTCACGCTTGCCCGAGCTCTTGCCGGGCGCGAGCTGGGCTCGGAGTTGCTCGACCTGGTCACGAAGCTCTGCAGCCTTTTCAAACTCGAGCTCCTCCGCGGCCAGCAGCATCTCGCTCCGGAGCTCTTCGATCCGGGCTTGGACGTCGGCCGGGTCGTCAGGCGCTTCGCCCTTTCTCAAGATCGGGATGACGACGTAGTCGCCGGCCCCCGTCGATGGATCCATCTCGAGGACGGCCTTCTTGACCGTTTGGGGAGTGATCCCGTGCTCGTCGTTGTACTCGGCCTGGCGTGCGCGCCGGCGTTCGGTTTCGTCGATCGCGTAGCGCATCGCGTTGGTGATTCGGTCGCCGTACAGGAGCACTTCGCCACCGGAGTTGCGCGCCGCGCGCCCAATGGTCTGAATCAACGATCGCGGCGAGCGCAAAAAGCCCTCCTTGTCTGCGTCGAGGATGCCGACCAAGGATACTTCGGGCAGGTCCAACCCCTCCCTCAAGAGGTTGATTCCGACGAGAACATCGAATTCGCCACGACGTAAATCTCTAAGGATATCAACACGTTCAAGTGTGTTTATGTCGCTATGAAGGTAGCGCACGCGTACACCGAGCTCTGCGTAGTATTCGGTGAGATCCTCCGCCATGCGCTTGGTCAGCGTCGTGATCAGTACGCGCTCGTTGCGCGCAACACGCTCGCGAATCTCGCCGAGTAGGTCGTCGACTTGGTGCTTGGTCGGACGAATGTGCAGCTGCGGATCGAGAAGCCCCGTCGGACGGATCACCTGCTCGATGATGACGCCGCTGGCGTGCTCGATCTCCCAGTCGCCCGGCGTCGCGCTCACGTGAATCACTTGACCGACACGTTCCTCCCATTCGGAAAAACGAAGTGGTCGATTGTCGAGGGCGCTCGGCATCCGAAATCCGTGCTCGACCAATGTCTCCTTGCGCGACCGGTCACCTTTGAACATCGCCCCGAGCTGCGGAACCGTGATGTGGGACTCGTCGAGGATCACCAAGAAGTCGTCCGGAAAATAGTCGAGCAAAGTCGGCGGCGGCTCGCCCTCTTTGCGCCCGGAGAGGTGGCGGCTGTAGTTCTCGATTCCGTGGCAGAACCCCATCTGTTCGAGCATCTCCAGGTCGTACATCGTTCGTTGCTCGAGGCGCTGTTTTTCCAGCAATTTCCCCTCGGATTCGAGCTTGGGGAGCCATTCGAGGAGCTCCTCCCGAATGGATTTGATCGCCCGTTTTCGGTGCTCGTCCGGGGTGACGTAGTGGCTGCCCGGGTAGATGCCGTACTGGTCCAGTTCCTCGAGCACCTTGCCACGCATCGGGTCGATCTCGACGATGCGTTCGATCTCGTCTCCCCAGTACTCGATGCGCACCGCGAGGTTGTCGGAGTGTGCCGGGAAAATCTCGACGACGTCACCCCGAACGCGGAAGGTGCCGCGGTGAAAGTCGATGTCGTTTCGTTGGTATTGAATGTCGACGAGGCGACGGAGCAGACGGTCGCGGCGAAACTCTTTGCCGACTTCGAGACTGATCAACATCTCCTGGTACCACTCCGAGGAGCCGATACCGTAGATACACGAGACGCTTGCAACGATGATGACGTCGCGTCGCGCGAGGAGCGAGCGCGTGGCGCTGTGGCGCATCCGGTCGACCTTGTCGTTTACGATCGCGTCCTTCTCGATATAGGTGTCGCTCGATGGGATGTACGCTTCGGGCTGGTAGTAGTCGTAGTAGCTCACGAAATACTCGACCGCGTTGTTGGGAAAGAGGTCGCGCATTTCGCTGTAGAGCTGCGCCGCCAAGGTCTTGTTGGGCGCCATGATCAGGGTCGGCCGTTGGGTCGTGGCGATGACGTTGGCGACGGTGAAGGTCTTTCCGCTGCCGGTGATCCCGAGCAGGACTTGGTGCTGGTCCCCACGCTCAAGTCCTCGTAAAAGTTCGGAAATTGCCGCCGGCTGATCGCCCTTGGGCCGCAGGTCAGTGACCAGTTCGAGCTTCCGCGCCATCGGGCAAGGCTATCACTCCTTGAAAAAGGGGACAGGTCCCTTAAGGAACCCCGGATGAGCTTCGCCCGATCTCTCGATGTCACGACCGCGATGGCTGCCAGCGCGGTGCGTCCCAATTTTGGCAACGTCCATTACGAGCGCAACAGAGTGCCCGAGCGGCCACTGGAGCTTTACGAGTTCGAGGGCTGCCCGTTCTGCCGCATCGCGCGAGAGGCATTGTCGGCCCTGAGCTTGGATCCGATCGTCTACCCTTGCCCGACCGGCGGCACGCTGTTCCGCGAGAAGGTCAAGCGGGAAGGGGGACGCTATCTGTTTCCGTACTTGGTCGACCCAAACAACGCGGTGTCGATGTACGAGTCGGCCGACATCGTCGCGTACCTCTTCAAGGAATATGGCGAGGGCCCTCCGCCCTGGTTCCTGCGTCAGCGCGCGTTCGCGGTTTCAACGTCAATGCTGGCTTCGGGGTTCCGGGCGCACCGAGGTCGACATGCGGTCCGCGCCCGCCGGCCAGAGAAGCTACTCGAGCTGTACGCTTATGAGGGTTCGCCGTACTGCCGCATCGCCAGAGAAGCCCTGTGCGAGCTGGAGCTTCCTTACCATCTCCACAACGTCCCGCGGGCAAGCCCCGACCGAGAAGCGTTCGTCTCGATCTCGGGCCGGATGAGAGTGCCCTATTTGCTGGATCCCAACACCGGCACGCAGATGTTCGAATCCGCCGATATCCGCCGGTATCTCTACGAGACGTATGCCGTCGACGGCGCGAGCTGACGCTTTAG
>QMMB01000275.1 GCA_003647035.1 Deltaproteobacteria bacterium
AACGACCGGTCGTGAGGATCCCTCGCCCCATGTTCTTGCCCCGAGCGAGGCAATCGATCCAGCCCATGGTGTACGGCCACTGTTGCGACGCGTCCTCGAGCGCATCCTGAAACTCGTCGATGTCGTGGATCCGTCGATTCTCCTGCCAGATCCATTGCGAAGGGATCTGACGCAGCCCGAACTCCACTTCGAGGATGTGCCCGGTCAGGCCCATCCCGCCGATCGTGGCTCGAAAGAGGTCAGGGTATTGCTCGGGCGAACACTCGAGCACGCGCCCGTCGGCGACCCTCATCCTGAGGGAGGTGACGTGGTGGCCGAAGTTGCCGTCTCTGTGCTGATTTTTTCCGTGGACGTCCGCGGCAACCAGTCCCCCGAGCGTGACGAACTTCGTGCCCGGGGAGACGGGCGCGAAGTACCCGCGTGGCATCAGCAGCCGATTGAGCTCGCTTAGCGCAAGCCCGGATTCGGCGCGGAATCGACCCGTCTCCTCGTCGAGGCTCAGGATTCGATCCGCGAAGGTGGTGTTCAGAACATCGGGCTGATCTTCGGGCGGCAGTGACGCGTCGCCGTAGGAGCGGCCGAGCCCACGCGACAGATGGACGTCAGCGCTCATACGCTCGAGATCCTCGCCGACGCGCTCCCGCCCCTGAGCCGAATGCCGGCCCCAACCCGAGAGCGTCGAAAGCGGTGGCTCACGCATGACGTGGGTAGTGTAGCGCGATGAGGGGCAGAGCCCTAGCGCCCACGCTTTGGCACGAGCGCCTTACGAAGCTCATCGGCCCGGTCGGTGCGCTCCCACGTGAACGTCTTCTCCGTCCGGCCGAAATGGCCGTAGGCTGCAGTCTGCGCATAGATCGGGCGAAGCAGGTTCAAGGTATCGACGATCGCCGCCGGGCGGAAGTCGAAGAGCTTAGAGACGACCTTGCTGATCTTCTCATCGGCGACCACGCCCGTGCCGAAGGTCGTCACGTAGACGCCCATGGGCTTCGCGACTCCGATGGCGTAGGCCACCTGCACCTCGCAGCGCGACGCGACTTTGGCAGCGACGATGTTCTTGGCCACGTAGCGGGCGAAATAGGCCGCGCTGCGATCGACTTTAGAAGGATCTTTGCCGCTGAATGCGCCACCGCCATGGCGCCCCATCCCGCCATAGGTGTCGACGATGATCTTGCGCCCGGTCAGGCCGGCGTCACCGTAGGGACCGCCGACGACGAAGCGCCCGGTCGGGTTGATGTGAAACTTGGTCTTCTTGTCGATCATCTTGGCCGGAAGGGTCGGCTTGATGACCTCCTCGATGATCGCCTCGCGGAGCGCGCGCTGCTTGACGCTCGCCGCGTGCTGGGTCGACACCACGATGGCGTCGAAGCGCCGCGGCTTGTCGCCCTCATACTCGACCGTGACCTGGGTCTTGCCGTCGGGGCGCAGCCCTTCGATGATGTTCTTCTTGCGAACCTGCGCGAGCCGGCGCGCCAGTTTGTGGGACAGGTCAATCGGCATGGGCATGAGCTGCCGCGTCTCGTTGACCGCGTAGCCGAACATGAGCCCCTGATCGCCGGCGCCCTGCTCCTTCTTGGCACTCGAGTCGACGCCCATGGCGATATCGGGCGACTGCCGCTCCACCGCCGCCAGAACTCCACAGGTGTCCGCGTCGAATCCCATCGAGGAGTCGGTGTAGCCAATTTCCGTGATCGCCTTTCGGGCGATCTTGGCGATCTCGATCACAGCCTTCGATGTGACCTCGCCGCCACAGACGACGAAGCCCGTCTTGACCATGGTTTCTACCGCAACGCGGGACTTTGGATCTTGAGCGAGGTACGCATCGAGCAGCGAATCGCTGATCTTGTCACAGATTTTGTCGGGATGACCTTCGGTCACGGACTCGGAAGTGAACAGATATTGGCTCATACAGGCGATGCCTCATATCCGCGACAGGCCTGGTAGTCAATCAGATCCCAGAAGGCGCGACTGCGCCTCCGTAGAAGTCGACGCACGGAGCGACTAAGGCACCGGAGAACGGCCTAGAACTGGATAGGAACTTCGGTGCCGAAGGTTGCGAATACGTTCAATTGGTAACCATCGCAGACTCCGCGGAACGTGCTGGCTTCGACACCCACCAGGACCAGTCCCATCGCCGAGCTCACGCTCTCGTTGCATCTGCGCTCGATGCCGATCGGGTCGCTCTCGGAAAAGCAGAATTTGATGCCTTCAGCCGAATCCACCGAGCCCGAGCACTTGTCCATGCCCTCAGAGCCGTCCGGACACAGATAGGTCAGGGAGAGGACTCGGTTGCTCAGTCCGCCGAACGTCTGGGCAATGATCGGCGTAGGAGCGTCCAGCACTTGCAAGACGTAGTAGTCGATGTCTTGAGAGCTATGGAGCGTGGCCTGCACGTCGATGCCCCAGGCATCCTGCATGCAGTTGAGGCCGGTGCCCTCTCCGCAGATCAGGGCGAAGGTGTCGAACGTGTCGTTGCTCTCGAACGAGTCCCTACAGACACACCGTCCGCTCTCGCAATGGTACCCGCCGTCAAACCCGTTGTCCGCGCAAGTGCCGCAAAGCGTCGGGGACCCGCAGATCGTGGTGCTGCCGCACTCCACGCCTTGCGCCTCGCAGGTGCAAGCCCCGAGGCACTCGTAGAGGAGGTCGTCCGACAGCACGCAATCCTCGCCATTCGAGCATGGGGGGCAGTTGGTGAAGCCCCCGCAACCGTCCGGAAGGCCTCCAGGCGGCGAGCATTCGTTGGTGGTGCACGGGTACGTCGGTTCACCGCCGTCACAGCCTGGGTCGCAGTTGACGCCAGACGGGCACACGCACTGGTTGTCGACACAAATCTGTTCGCCGAAGCAGCTGCCGCAGGAGATCGCCCCCTCATCCCCACCGCAACGCGTGGGAACCGCGCCACACTCGGCCCCGCCCCCGTAGTTGGCGCAGGTGTTCTCTTCGCATCCACAGATGAAATTTTGGCCGTTCGCGCCGCAAACGCTTCCTTCGGCGCAGCCCCCGCACTCGATCGACCCGTCACATCCATCGGGCAGAGCGCCGCATTCGATCGGGATGCCAAGTGAAGCGAAATCACCGATCACCTGATCACAGGTCTTGGGCGCGCACTCGGGCTCTTTGGAGTCGTAGCAGCGGCTGTCGCTGCCCCAGCAGAAGTACCCAGAAGGGCAGTCGGTGGGTTGGCCGCAACCAAAAAGACCATTGGGAACGGCAAGCTCACACCCGCCAAGGGCGATCAAACCGAGTATCAACACCAAGCGGATCCGCATCAGAATGTTCCCTTCACCAAGATGCCCGTTGGGCCGATGCTGACTTCGGGTATCGCTTCCTCGTGACCGCCAGTGAGCTGCCAGATGATGCCGCCGATGACCCCGGCCGCGCCCACGCCCATGAGCGCGATGCCGGCTGTGGTGCGGCGCGGCCCGCGATCGGCCATCTCTTCGACCATCGAATAGCTGGAGCCGGGCGCCGCGCTCTCTACACTCTTCTCGTCTCGCTGCCCGAGCCCGACGAGCACAGCTCCCGACACGAGCGCTGCACCGCCGATACCGATCGTGATCCAAGGACCTGGGCCCGGCCCCACGTGCTGCGTGAGCGGCCTTTCTGCTTTGACCCGCGCAGCCGCCTCGATGGCGGCGCTCCTCTCGGCAATTCTGGCGTCGAGGTCCGCGCGCCGACGCGCTTCAATCGCGGCACGTAAGACATCGATTCGACCGGCAACATGCTCTCGGTCCGCCGACTTCGGTCGCGCCTCGAGATAGCCCTCGTAGGCCTCGAGGGCCTCTTCGTCACGCCGCATTCGGTCGGACACGGTGGCGATGTTGTAGAGGAGATCCGGGCTACCAGTCAGGTCGTACGCCCGCCGAAAGCTCCCGAGCGCGCTCTCGAACTCTCCTTGCGCATAGGATCGTGTGCCAGCGGCGAACGCCTTCTTCGCTGCATCGATTCGCGCGTCGCGCGACTGCGAGCTCTGCGCATGGACCCCGGACGTGGAACTAAAACACCAAACCGAAACTACTAGGACAAGAAGGACACGCATCTCTCCCCCGAAAGTAAGAACGCGTACAGAACGCGCTCCTACAAAGTAGCAGTCCGATAACTCGGATGCTCACTCGCGGCTGATGTGGGGAGGCGTGTCCTTCGATATGCGGGTGTCACCCTGCCACTCGTCGCCCGCGTGCGGGTAATCCAAATTGTAATGCAGCCCACGACTCTCTTTGCGCGCGCCTGCGCAACGGATGATCAGCTCGGCCACGTCGGCGATGTTGCGAAGCTCCAACATGTCGCGATTAACCAGGTGCGCCCAGTAGTACTCGCGTATCTCGTCTTGGAGCATGGCGATACGGCGCGAGGCCCGCCGTAAGCGGCGATCAGTGCGAACGATCCCCACGTAGTTCCACATGAATCGACGTATCTCGTCCCAGTTTTGAGACACGACGACGGCCTCGTCGCTCGGGACGGCCTCGCCCACGTCCCAGTCGGGGACGTCATCGAGCTCCATGGCGGGCGTTGTCGCTAGCGCCTCTCGCGCGGCAACCGCTGTACGGTGGCCGTACACCAGGCCCTCGAGAAGCGAGTTGGAGGCGAGACGATTGGCGCCATGGAGCCCCGTGCAAGTGACTTCGCCCACCGCCCATAGTCCCGGAATCGTAGAACGACCATCGTCGTCGACGACGACGCCGCCGCACATGTAGTGCGCAGCGGGAACGACGGGAATAGGGTCCTTGGCGATGTCGATGCCGAACTGAAGACACCGCGCGTGGATGTTCGGGAACCTGTCGATGATGAAGTCGGCGGGCTTGTGCGTCAGGTCGAGGTAAACGCAATCGTCGCCCCTGCGTTTCATCTCATAGTCGATCGCGCGTGCGACCACGTCGCGGGGAGCGAGGTCTTCCATTTCGTGATGCGACCCCATGAAGGCATCACCGCCCCGTAGACGAAGAATGCCGCCCTCCCCTCGTAGCGCCTCACTGATCAGAAAGCTCTTCGCTTGAGGGTGA
>QMMB01000276.1 GCA_003647035.1 Deltaproteobacteria bacterium
AACAAAGTCGCGGGCCCGGATCCCTGGTTGCCTCTGGGCACACTGAAGCAGGAATCGCGGGCTGTGCGTGCCAACACGGCAGCACTCCGAAGCCGGCCGAGCGCTGGTCGGAGGCGGCAAGTCGGCGCAGATTTTGCGGCGGGCCGCAAGCGTAGCGCGGTCAATGGTGACCTTATCGTCGTTGTCTCCACCACGAAGTCACTTCTGAAGGTCGTAGCGTTCACAGCGCCGCCGGTGACACGAATCATGGCGTCCGCAGGGTGATCATCGCGTAGGCCCAGTGCGTCGCGATATCGTGTCCAAGGTTTGCGGCGCCTTGGTTGGGGATGAACACGGTGTAACCTCCGGACAAGGACGCCCATTGGACAAATCTCCACTTGACGAGGGCGTCGATCTCCTGGCCGAGGTTGCGGGTCGTGTTGGCCGCGTTCTGACCGAGCGTAACTCCCGCTACTTGCGACCATCGCGCGCTCGGATTGGAGAGCGCCATGTTGAAGAGCTCGAGCTTGAGGCCCACCGGCGCGTTAGGTGTCGTGACCCCGACGGCAAGGTGGCCGTCGATCAGGTTTCGGAGCCCAAACAAATCGGCGGCGCCGTAGAACTTGTGGTTCGTCGGAAAGAAGTTGTTGAACTCGCCGAGCTTCCCATCCGTAGCACCCGATCCGTAGGCGACACCTCCGTACAATGTTGGCTTCCACTTCGCGTGGAATGTGTATTGAACGTCTCCCGACACGGCGACTGCGAAGAAGGACAGGGCGACCTGTTTGCCTCCTTGCATCGTGAGCTCGCCCGTGTATCGCAGCCCATCGACCGGCACGCCCGTGACGAATACGCCCGGCGAAACGATATCGTTCCGGGGCGCGGCGGGGACGGCGGCGAACGGTCGGTCATGGCGATACAAGACGTACCCTTCCATGCGCAGTTTCGCGCTGTGCTTGTAGATCGCGTTGACCGCCGCCAGGTAAGAGCCGTTGTTCCGCACGGTCACTGGGGGAGTCACGGTGTCGTCGGTGAAATTCTGTTGACTCGCCAGCATCGAGCCAAAGGCGTCAACCTCGACCTTGTCACCGAAGAAGCCGTGCAACCGCAGCGCATCGAAGGAGCGGGCGCCCATCAGCCAGTCCAGGGCGCCGATCATGCGCTGGTTGCCGTAGTTGATCTCCTGACGGCCGACGCGAACGTATCCTCGCTCGTCGTTACCGAACTCCAGTATTCCTTGGTGCAAGGCGAAGGAACCGCCGTCGTCGAAGCCTGGACGCGTTCCGAACAAGCGCGCGTCCTGGACCTGCATCATCACCCTCAGAAACTTCCACTGCGCATCGAGGCCGAGTCGCACACGGCTGGTAACGAAGTGAAGGCTCTTGGCAGCTTGCACCCCGTTTCCATACACGTTCGCTCGCACCTCTGGCCGAAAGCGGGCTTCGAGCAACGGCGTGAGCGTAAAGTCGCCGATCTTGATCGATATCGGATTCTTCGAGAAGGTGACCGCCGGCTCCTCCTCAGGTGGCTCATCTGCCGGCAATGGCTCAGGGGGGCGAGTGAAGGTTTCGGGCGCCCGGGCCTCGGTAGCAGCCGGAGGTGGTGCTGCCGTTTCTTGGGTTGGAGTTTCCGGCTGCGCATGCAGCGATGCGGGTAGCAAGAGAGTTATTGTTACTGCCACGACTGAATAGATGGATCGCATTTGGCACACCTCTCCTTTGCGTTCACTGGAGCGTCGCGCGTCTCGCATGCAAATATTGAGCCGTGCGGGACGATCAGCGCACAGCGTCATCTTTCCTCGCGTAGGGCCACGAGAAGCGAAGCGACGACGGCAGGGCATGCGAAATCTGTGCGTTGAGCCGCACCAGGTGCATGAACCGTCGGCAAGTGCGCGGGCCTTTGCTTTGGGGCTGGGCCCCGCGTAAAGACGCTCGGGGAGTAGGGCAAACGTGGTTCAGACGGTCTCTGCAACGCAAACGTCACGCCTGGTCGCGACGTGGCTCTTATTCCTCTATCTGATGGTGTTCGCGATGGTGATCGTCGGTGGCGCCACCCGGCTAACCGGTTCCGGTCTATCCATGGTCCAATGGCATCCCTTCATGGGCGCTCTGCCGCCCTTGAGCGAGTCTGACTGGACAGAGACCTTTCAGAAATATCAAGCGTCGCCCCAGTACAAACTCGTCAATCATTGGATGTTGTTATCCGATTTCAAACGCATTTTCCTCTGGGAGTATGCGCATCGACTTCTGGGACGTCTGATCGGCGTTTTCTTCATCGTCCCATGGTTGTTGTTCTTGGTTCAGCGCAGGCTTGATCGACCCTTGGCTTGGAAAACGTTCGTTGCGTTTCTCTTAGGCGGAGCTCAGGGGTTGCTCGGTTGGTTCATGGTGAAGAGTGGCCTCGTGGACAACCCCGAGGTCAGTCACTATCGCCTGGCGGCCCACCTCGGGCTTGCTCTGTTGGTGGGACAGTATCTCCTGTGGCTCTTCCTCGACCTGCGAGCGCCACCGGCGAAACGCGCGCCGGGCCAACCGGAGGGCACATCGGGTGTGCCGACGTGGTCCTTCATCGGGCTGCTCGCGGTTCAGATCATCTTCGGCGCACTGATGGCAGGCAAGCGTGCGGGGCTGGTGGCAGCGACCTTTCCCGACATGAACGGGGAGTGGGTTCCGTCGTCGTTACTTAGCATCGAGCCGTGGTGGCGTGACCTCGTAGAAAACCCCACCAGCATTCACTTCTTGCATCGCTTGTTCGGGGTCGCCGTCGTGTTGAGTGCAGCCGGGCTCGGGTGGTGGGTGCATCGACGCGCCCGTCTGCGGTCAGAGCGCTCGTTGGCATGGTGGCTTGCAGGGCTGACGCTGCTGCAATTTGCCCTGGGCGCGCTCGTTGTGCTCGGATCCGTTCCGCTGCACACCGCAATCGCGCATCAAGCCTGCGCCTTCATCATGCTCTCGGTCGCCGTCACCCTTGCACACGCGCAGCGCTAGTCGTTGTCCAGCCAGGCTACCAGGAACGCCGCAAGACCGTCGGCGTCGTCGAGAGAGAACTGGGGGACATTGGTAGCCCAGTCGGTATCCGTGACGAGTGCCAGAATCTCGCCAAAATCGCACAGCAGCTCGGTACTTCGCTCGGCCCTGTGGACCTCTATCTTCGGATAGTCACCACGCTTGTAGCCCTCGGTGATCACGAGGTCGTAGCCAGCACAGTGTCGGGCGATCACCGAGTCGAGGTCATCCGACCCAGTTTCCCTGCTGAACGTTGCCACCTGGACGGGGCTCACGCCTACGACGAGATCCGCGCCGGCTTCGGCCAACCGGAAAGTGTCCTTCCCGGGCGTGTCGAAGGAGCTGGTGTGATGGTGATGCTTCACCACAGCCACTCGCAAGCCCGCCTCCTTCAGCGCCGGGAGCAAGCCTTCGAGAAGGGTCGTCTTGCCCGTGTTGGAACGCGCGACCACCGATACGATGGGTGGCACAGATGAGCTCGTCGTTCTCATTCGAGAGAGTCGCTGGGTAGCCGGCTACAGGGCCCGATCCATCAGCTGCGCGATGGTCGTCTTGGGCGCTGCGCCAACGTGCTGCGCTACGAGCTCTCCGCCCTTGAAGACCATCAGGGTTGGTACGCCTCGTATGCCGTACTTGGAGGCAGTGCCGGGGCTCTCATCGATATCGAGGTGGGTCACCTTGACCTTGTCGACGTACTCGTCGGCAAGCTGATCGATGAGCGGCGCAATCTGCTTACACGGCCCGCACCATACTGCCGAAAAATCGACGAGTACCGGGGCATCCGACTGAAGCACCTCGGTGTCAAAGTTCAGGTCGTTTACTGCGTGTACATTTGCGCCGGCCATTTGAGCTCCTCTTGGGGTTGTCTGAGACCGACTAATTAAGGACGCTAGGGCTCGTTGTCAACGGGCCGCCCCTCCCGGCTACCGCGTAAAACCGCAGTATGGTAGGCTTTTTCGTGGCCTGCCCCACACGCGTGAAAGCCTCGACAAGACCATGAAAGCCGGCCTGTTCATCGCCACCGCGATCCTCTACGCGGTCGCCTGTATCCTCTATCTGTTCGTGCTGACGCGGGGCTCGAAGCAGGCGCAGCGGATCCCCGGAACGGTCTTCGTCGCCGCTCTGGGCGCGCACCTCGCTTTCTTGCTGCTCGAGAACCCCTCCCCGGGCGAGCTCCCCCTCTCCGACATCTCGCAGATCTTGAGCGTCTCGTCCTTCGGGCTGGGCATCGCGTTCCTGCTGGCGTCCTACCGTTTCGACGTGACCGT
This sequence comes from Deltaproteobacteria bacterium, assembly GCA_003647035.1. Lineage (GTDB taxonomy): Bacteria > Myxococcota_A > Polyangia > Polyangiales > Houyiibacteriaceae > SG8-38. The sequence goes on from QMMB01000276.1 coordinate 4,253, forward strand.
CCTCGGTGCGTTCGTCGTGCCTCTATCGCTGATGCTCTTCCTGGCCTCCGGCCTCGGTAGCAGCTACGCGCCGGTTTCCCCTAGGGTGCAGTCCGCAATGCTGACGCTCCACATCGGCGCCAACGTGCTGGGCTTGATCGCGTTCGCGCTCGCGTTCGTCGCCGGAGTCGCCTACCTGATCCAGGAGCGTCTGCTGCGGCGCCGTCAACTGAGCGGGGTGTTCCAGCGGCTCCCCTCGCTGGACGTGCTCGACACCATGGGACTGCGCGCCGTCTTGTTGGGCTTTCCGCTTCTGACCTTCGGCATGATCACCGGCACCTTCTGGCTGCTGCGTTCGGGAGGGGCGGAGTTCTATTTCAGCCAGGCACTCGGCCTGGTCGCCTGGGCGATCTTCGCGGGCGTCATCGTCCTTCGTGTGGCGGCCGGATGGCAGGGGCGAAAGGCCGCGCTCGGCACGATGATGGGTTTCTTGTTCACGCTGCTGGTCCTGGCCGGTTATGCCGTGCGCGCCGCTAGCGGGAGCGCATAGTGCGTGACTTCGTCGTAGTCGGACTCTCCCATCGCACCGCGCCTGTCGAGGTCCGCGAGAGGCTCGCTGTCGCCCCGAATCGCCTCGAGCAAGAGCTCCGCGAAATTGCAGCCAACGGACGGCTCGACGAAGCGCTGTTGATCTCG
>QMMB01000277.1 GCA_003647035.1 Deltaproteobacteria bacterium
GCACGTGAGCTAATCCGCATTGCGCGGTCGAGCCTCTACACCGAGAACGAAGGCGAGAAGTAACCATGGCCAATTTCTTCAAAGACAACGACGATCTTCGGTACTACTTCGACAAGGGCATCGACTGGGAGTCGCTGGTACAGATCACCGAACACGACTTCGCCGATGCAGACGGCGAAGGCTTCAGCGCGACCGAGGAAGCAGTGGGCTTCTACCGGGAAATCGTCGAGATGGTCGGGCAGTTCAGTGCCGAGGAAATCAAACCGTACGAGAGGGAAATCGACGACAAAGGCGTAGAGCTCGTCGATGGCGAGGTGGTCTTTCCCGAACGGCTCACTGGGATCTTCGAGAAAATCAAGGAGCTCGACCTTCATGGGCTTCCGATCCCTCGGGAGCTCGGCGGGATGAACGCCCCGATGATGGTCTACTTCATGAACAGCGAGCTGATGGCGCGAGCCGACGTGTCCACGATGGCGCATCACGGTTTCCACGCGGGCATGGCCATGGGCGCGCTGGTGTTCTCGGCCCTCGAGGGGAGCTCGGAAATCGATCCGAAGACTGGCCGAATCAACAAGACGCGTTGGCGGACGATGATCGAAGAAATCGCCGCGGGCGAGGCCTGGGGCTGCATGGACATCACCGAGCCCGACGCGGGTTCGGACATGGCGGCGCTTCGGGCAGTCGGCGAACAGGACGCGGACGGAAACTGGTTCGTGACCGGCGAGAAGATTTTCATCACGTCGGGGCACGGCAAATACCATTTCGTGGTAGCGCGCACCGAGGCTACAGCCACCAACGACCCGATGAGCGGCCTCAATGGACTCTCGATGTTCCTGGTCCCGACCTACGAGGAAGACGCAGATGGCAATCGCACGCGTATCGTGCAGCTGAGTCGCGTCGAAGAGAAGCTGGGGCATCACGGTTCTGCGACCTGCGGGCTCGTGTTCGACAAGGCGCCTGCGGAGCTCGTCGGCAAACGGGGCGAGGGTTTCAAGTACATGCTGACCCTGATGAACAACGCGCGGCTGGGCGTCGGCTTCGAATGCCTCGGCCTCAGCGAGTCCGCCTACCGAGCGGCGGCCGAATACGCGGCCGAGCGCGGCTCGATGGGCAAGACAATCGACCGTCACGAGATGATCGCGGATTACCTCGAGACGATGCAGACCGAGATCCAAGGCATTCGCGCGATGGCAGTCACCGCTGCTTTTCACGAGGAAATGGCGCAGAAGCTGGCACTGGCGATTCGCTATGGAGACCTCGACGAGAGCGAGGAGAAGCGAATGAAGCGGCTCATGAAATCGCATCAGAGAACATCACGCCGTATCACGCCGCTCCTCAAGTACTTCGGCGCCGAGAAGTCGGTCGAGCATGCGAGGACATCGCTGCAGATCCACGGAGGTAACGGCTACACCACCGACTACATCCCCGAGAAACTGCTTCGCGACGCGCTCGTGATGCCGATCTACGAGGGCACGAGTCAAATTCAGGCGCTCATGGCGATGAAGGATGCGCTCGGCACGATCATCCAGAACCCGCAGGGGTTCGTCCGGCGTATGGCGCAGGCGCGTTGGCGTTCCCTGTCGAGCCGCAACCCCCTCGAGCGGCGCGTTGCGCAGCTACAATCGCTATCGTTCGGCGCGCAGCAGCACCTCGTGTTGAAGACCGCGGGCGCCAAGATGAAGGGACTTCGCGGCAAACCGATGGGTGCGTGGTCCGATGAGCTCACCAAGAACTGGGACCCGAAGCGTGACTTCGCTTACGCGATGCTGCACGCCGAGAGACTGATCCAGCTTCTCGGGGAAACCACGATCGCAGAGCTCTTGCTCGAGCAGGCAAAGAAGCATCCTGAGCGAGCCGAAGTGCTAGAGCGGCACCTCGAGCGGGCCGAGCCGAGAGCGCGCTACCTCCACGACCAAATCACGACGACCGGCCAGCGCCTTCTGAAAAAGCTCTCCCCGGCAGCGACTGAGGCGACGAGCCAAGCTGCGGAGTGATCGAACCTCTAGTACCAATCGTTGGCGAGGTACCACTCGTGGGTGCGGCGGATGCCCTCGGCAAGGTCGACTTCCGCCGAGAAGCCAAAGTCCGCGCGCGCCGCGTCGCCCACGCAGGTCCAGGCCTGCTGAGCGCCCATCTTTGCTTTCTGTAGGTTCAGGAGCCTCGGCTTCTTGTCGATCCGCGAAGCCAGCTCACCTCCAAGGGCTGCCATCGTCACAAGCAGTTCGGGCAAGTCGAGTGTCCGCACGCGGCGATCCACGAGTCGCACGACCTCGGACTGGAACTGCTCCCAGGTAACCTGTTCGTCCGTGGTCAGGAAGTATCCTTTGCCGGCGCTCCTCTCGTCCTGGGCCGCCATCAGAGTCCCGCGAACGCAATCATCCACGTAGATCAGAGACATGCATCGGTCTCGATTGCCGAAGAACACGTTCCAACCCGTCTGCGCGCTCTTGAACAGGTTGAAGTAGTCGACATCTCCTGGACCGTAGACACCGGACGGCCGCACGATGGTCCACGGTACACCACCGGACTCCTCTTCGATGACTCGTTCCGCTTCCAGCTTACTCTCTCCGTAGTGCTCGATGGGCCGCGGAGGATCGTCCTCGCGGTGAGGTGCGGAAGTAGCAGACGGCCCGTACGACGTCAGCGACGACACCAGCACGAAGCGCTTCGTGTCTGGATGCTCACGGCGAAGGGCCGTAAGCAGATTGCGCGTGGGCATAACGTTGCCGAGTCGGAAACTCTCATACGAGGTGCCCTTCGTCACGCCTGCCACATGGAGGACGTAATCCGGCCTTTCCGCGCTCATGATCCGCTCGAGGTCGGCGACCAGCGCATAGTCGGCCTCCACTGAACGACCCACCTTCGAAGGCGGCGAACCCGGCCGGCGAATCGCAACGACATCGGAGCCTGTCGCGAGCAGCTCGTCGCGCAGCCGACTTCCGATGAAGCCGCTCGCCCCCGTGATGAGTACCTTGCCATCCAGTTTAGGCATCGCCATCGGCACGTCGTGCCTTGCGCAGGACCGATATGCAAGCCCGGATTGACGCCGCCCAGGTGGTGAGAAACGCTACCACCCATGAGCAAGGGCTTCCGAACGATTTCGCCCGTGGACGGCAGCATCATTTTCGAACGCGCTCTCGATGGAGCGGATGAGGTCGAGCACGTGCTCGGCGGCGCCAACGAGGCCTTTGAAACATGGCGGCAGACCGACCTTGCACAGCGGTGCACGATGGTCCGCCGCTTCGTGGAGCTGGCGGTGCACGAAACCGACGCGGTGTCGCAAGAGCTCACGATGCAGATGGGGCGCCCGGTGCGCGACGGCGGCGCAGAGATCGGCGGCTGGCTGCTGCGGGGACGAACGATGGTCGACCTAGCCCCTCAGGCGCTGGCCGACATAGAGCTCGGGGAGCGAGACGGCTTCACGCGATTCATCCGGCGTGAACCACTCGGCGTCGTCTTCGTGGTGGCCCCTTGGAACTACCCGTGGCTGACGGCGGTCAACGCCTTGGTGCCGGCGCTCGTCGCGGGTAACACGGTGGTGCTCAAGCACTCGGAGCAAACCCCACTCGTTGCCGAACGGATCGGCCGGGCAGCGAGGGAAGCCGGGTTACCTGCCGGTGTGCTCCAAGTCCTCTATCTCGATCATGGAGGCGTCGCGGACGTGATCGGCGACCCGCGGGTCGCTTTCGTCGCGTTCACGGGCTCGGTCGACGGCGGCCACGCAATCCAGCATGCGGCGTCGAAGCGTTTCATCGGCGCGGCATTGGAGCTGGGCGGCAAGGACCCTGCGTATGTCTGTAGCGACGCTGATGTCGCCCGCTCGGCCGCGAACCTCGTCGAAGGCTCTTTCTACAACGCGGGGCAGTCCTGTTGCGGTATCGAACGCATCTACGTCCATCAACACGTGTACGAGCCGTTCCTCGAAGCTTTCGTCGCCACAGCCAACGAGCTCCTGCTCGGAGATCCGCGCGATTCGTCGACGACGCTCGGTCCAGTGGTTCGGATTCGCAACGCCGAAGGCATCCAGGCCCAAATCGACGAAGCCATCGGTTCAGGCGCCCGCCCGCTCCTCGACCCAGGCCATTTCAAAGAAGCCAAGCGCGGTCTGCCCTACATGGCGCCGCAAGCTCTGGTCGACGTTGATCACTCGATGCGCATCATGAGCGAGGAAACGTTCGGTCCCGCGGTCGGCATCATGCGGGTTCGAGGGGACGTCGAGGCGATCGCGCTGATGAACGACAGCATGTACGGGCTAACCGCGTCGGTATGGACCAACGACCTCGAACATGCGCAACAGGTCGGCACGCGCGTGGAAACCGGAACCTGGTTCATGAACCGATGCGACTACCTCGACCCGGAGCTCGCATGGGTGGGCGTCAAGGACTCCGGTCGCGGATGCAGCCTCTCGACTCTCGGTTACGCGCAGCTGACACGGCCCAAGTCGTTCCATCTGCGTCATACGCCCGGATAGCCTGGTCATCACTGGTCAGGTCGCTATAGTCCGGCGCGATGAAACCGCCGGTGCTCCGCTGCCGCCATGTCACGAAGCGCTACGGGAAGTTCACGGCGCTCCAGGATCTATCGCTCGAGGTTTACGAGGGCGAGATCTTCGCGTTGCTCGGCCCGAACGGGGCCGGAAAATCAACGTTGATCCACTGCATCACGGGGCTCGCAAAGCAGAGTAGCGGCAGTATCGAAGTTCTCGGCTTCGACACGATCCGCGACTTTCGTACGACGCGCCGGTTGGTGGGGCTGGTTCCGCAGGAGATCAACTACGGCCCTTTCTTCACGCCGCGCGAAAGCCTGACGATTCAGATGGGGCTCATGGGCGTCGAGCCGAGTCGCGAGCGAGCC
>QMMB01000278.1 GCA_003647035.1 Deltaproteobacteria bacterium
ACGAGACCCTTCGCAACACCGCCTCCTTTATCGAAAGCGAAGCCGTTTCGTCCGGTTTACGCGTCCCGACCGACCCGGCCCTGCGCGGCGCCATGCGGGGTAAGCCGGTTACCGAAGAAGATGGGCTCGAAGGGATGAGGTCGATTCGGCGCGGGCTTGGTCTCAGTCCTCGGAAGGACCTCGCCTCGTACAAACGCATCGGGATCATAGCCGGCGCGGATGCCTTGATCGTAGTGCACCGGGAGGGCGACATCCTGATCGAAGTCTTCGACGTGAGCGCCGCGCAGTTTTACGAGGGCGTACTGCACTTTGACGACAGCACCTCCGTCGAGCGGATGACGTTCATCGAGAGCCGCGCGCAGCAGGCGCAGCTGCGCTGGTCAGAGCCGCCACCCCCGCCCCCGTCCGCAACGTCGAAAAAAGTGAACGAGCCGGAGCAGCCGGCCGATGAATCCCGGGCAAAACGCAGGATCAAGAAGGCATGGCCGTATCTGGTGGCGGGGGCGCTCCTCGCGGCAGGTGTAACCTACCTCATCATTGATCGCCGTGGCACTAACGAGGTGGAGCCGCCGCTGCTAAGATTTAGGCCCGGTGAAGAGTAGACCCCAGCTGGCTTTTTTCAGGGTTGTTCTGTCTGCGATGGTGGTGACCGTGGCTTCGGTCGGTGCCGGCGCTCAGGAGGCGCCGGAGCTCGCCCTACCCTCGCCGCTGCACGGGTACGAAACCGAGCGCATTGGCTCGGTCACTTGGACATTTCCCGAATCGGAGCGAGGCCGCGTCGCCAAGCTCATCGAGGGTTTCGACGAGCATTGGGCCGAGGTCGAGAGCAACTTCGGCGCCGTCATCGATGACGACCTCATCATTCGCGTTGCGCGAAACCCGCGGGAGATGCGTGCGATGGCCCCGATCGGCGCACCGCCGCCAGACTACGCCACCGGCGTCGCTTACTCGCATCGGGGCCTCATCCTCCTCACGATGTCTGCACCCCAGACCTGGGAGCCGCCGGACCTCGAGGTGGTGCTCGTCCATGAGCTTTCCCATGTGGCGCTCTACCGCGCGGTGCTCGGCAACCACGTGCCTCGTTGGTTCAACGAGGGCGTCGCGATCCAGCAGTCCGAGGTGCGCTTGCTTCCGCGAATGGAGTCGCTTCTTCGAGCAGCCGCGCAGCGATCGATGCTGCGTCTCTCCGAGTTGGACAAACACTTCCCCAACCGCCCGCACGAGGTGAACATCGCGTACGCCCAGAGCGCGGACGTCGTCGGGTTCCTTCGGCGAAGCAACAACGACCAGCGACGCTTCCACCGGCTGATCCAGTCGCTCCGCGACGGAGAGACATTCGACACGGCCCTCTCGACTGCCTACGGCTGGACGCGCGTCGGCCTCGAGCGGCAGTGGCGAGAGAGCCTGCGGACGAGATACCGAATCCTCCCGGCTCTCTTCGCCGGGTCCACCATCTGGGTACTGGCGGCCATCCTCGTGGTGTTCGCGTACCGCAAACGACGGCGCTATCACCACGCGAAGCTTCAGCAGATGGAGTACCGCGAACAGCTCGAATCGCTGGCCGCCGCCAGCCAGCCTCCCCCTGCCCCGCTTTCAACGCCAGCCCCGGCCGCAGAAGTAGTCACGGACAAGGGCGTGCCGAGCGTGGAGCACGACGGCAAGTCGCACACCCTTCATTAACCCCGCCCCGTAAAACCGACGTTGCGCGTCGCCCACGGGACTTCGCCCCAGTTTGTAGCGGCGGCGTGTTGGATCGGGGGCTTAGGCTTTGGCGGCCTTGGGTGTCTCGTCGGGATGGATCGGGAATTTGGGGGTGGTCCCCTCCTTCTCGAGCTTCTTTTTGCGGTCCCTACCCTGGGCGGCATTCTTTCTCTGCCGCCGCGCCCTTGTTTTACCTGTATCTGACATCGAATTCGTCCTAGCGGCTGGCTTTAGTGGGCCGGGGCCGGCAGGTCAAACCCCCGCGCCCGTTGCCTGGGCCACGGTCCGCAGATAGGCCTCGTGGAGCCGTTTAGTCACCGATCCGGGGGCTCCGGGGCCGATCGTCCGGCCGTCGGCCGACACGACCGGCATCACCTCTCGGATACTGCTCGTGATGAACGCCTCGTCGGCGTCGTAGAGGTCCTCAGGACGGACCTCGCCTTCTTCAACCCCGATGCCCTCCGTAGCGGCGGCCGCGAGCACGGCCGCCCGGGTGATTCCCATCAGGATGCCCGTCTGGCGCTCCGGGGTGCGCACCACCCCATCCTTCACGATGAACAGGTTGCTCGACGCCCCTTCGAGGATCTGACCGCGTCGCCCGAGCATCAGCGCCTCCTGGGCTCCCTTCTGCTTGGCTTCGTGGACCGCAAGCAGATTCGCCAAATAGTTGGATGCCTTGGCGCCGGATGCGCGCTCGTCGTCCGTCGGGCGTGATGCGTGAAGCAGCGCAACCGCGATGCCTCGTTCGTAGTGATCGGCGGGAGGCACCGAAACCGGTGCGGCAATGATCACGCGAAGCGGTGTGGTGGCCGTCGACGGGTCGTATGTAAGCGGCCCGGTCCCGCGCGTGATCACGACCCGAACGTACCACTCGCCCTCGCCTGCCGCTTCGAGTGTCGCCGCCACTTCAGACGATAGAGTCTCCACCGAAACCGGCATCGAAATCATCAAGCGGTCCGCCGAGCGTTGCAGCCGTTCGAGGTGCTCGCGTTGGCCGAACGGAACGCCACCGTAGGTGCGAAACACCTCGAACACGCTGTCGCCATAAAGGAAGCCGCGATCGAAGACCGACACGCGCGCTTCGCCGCTATCGACGACCTGACCGTCGATGGAGACCTCTCCCGCCGCCATGATTCAACCCTTCAACTGAGCGAGGAGCTCCGCAGCCTGCTCGTGGCCCGCGTCTTCTGCAAGCGCCCTCTCCAGCATCGTGGTCGCCTTGCGTGGATCGTCCTGCTTCGCGGCGATGTCGCCGAGGTAGTAGTAGACGTCGGCCTTCTGGATGCCCGAGTCGGGCTCTAGCTTCTGCAACAACAGCGCCCGGAAGCTCTTCTGCGCGCGGTCGAGGTCGCCGTTGGCGTGGGTGAGCTTGCCGAGATCACGTAGGATGGCCACGTTGGTGAGGTCGATCTTGAAAGCTGCGTCGTAGGCGGCGAGCGCACCTGCCGCGTCGCCTATGGCTCCAAGAGCCTGGCCGAGCCGATGGTAATGCACGGCAAGCTCCTTGCTGCGCTGGCGGCCGAAGCTCTCGATGATGCGTCGCAAGATCGGGACCGCATCCTGTTGACGGCCGGCAGCGATGTACAGATCGCAGAGCGGAACCAAGGCGCCTCGATCGTCGCCGTCGAGCTCGACCGCCCTTTCGAGATAGCTCGCCGCCAGCCCCGGGTCATCGAGCTGGTCGCGATAGACATCCGAAATCGTCCGCAGGAGCGTCAGGCAGTCGTCATCCGAGGTCGCTCCCTGAAGCTCTGCATCCATGACCTCCGCCAGGGCGCGATAGTCCCCTTCGGCTTGGTAGTACTTTTTGAGACGATCGCGCGTCGCGGCGTCCTGTGGGAATCGCTCGTACGCTCCGCGAATGGCCCTGCCCGCCTGCTCGGTGTCACCGACTCGCTGCTCCCAAAGGTCCGCCACGCGATGCGATAGATCGATGGCCGCCGGCCCGTCCAAGCGACCCGATAGGCGCTCGAGGGTATCGGCCACCTTCGTCCAACTTTCTCTGCGCTCGTAGAGACCGGCAAGCGCGCGAAGTGAGCTCTCGTCCGCACCGAGGTCCGAGTTGATGCGCTCGTAGATCTGAATCGCGGCATCGGCCTCGCCACGCTTGGCATCGTGCACCTCGGCGATCCGCCCAAGCAAGCTGCGCTGCTCTTCATCGGACGCGTGGCCGACCTTCGACAGGAGCAAGACGACCAGATCATCCCAGGCACCGGTGGCTTCAAACAGCCGGTCGAGCTCTGCACTGGCGACCTCGTTGTCGGGGTCCGCATTCAGCACCTGGCGCAACATGCCGATGGCCGAGACCTGGTCGCGGAAGGAGTGCTCATAAAGTTGCGCGAGCCGGAGCTGCAGCGCTGAGCGATCTTCCTCGGCGGCCAAATCGACGCGGCGCTCGAGCAGCGTACGAAGCGCTTCCAACCGGTCGTTGTCTTCATAGAGTGCTTCGAGTGCCTCCATCGTGACCGGGTCGGTCTCGTCTAGATCGAGGGCTCCTTCGTAGGCCCGAATCGCGGCCCGTGGGTCGTTGAGGTGATCTCGGTAGACCTGGCCCACCGCCTGCGCCGCGGGCGCGCGATCTTCGCCTTCGACGAGCTCCGACTGCCGTTCCAGCAACCCGACGACCTCGTTCCACCGAGATTGGGCCCGGCGGATGTCGCACAGGGCCCGTAGGGCATCTACGTCGTTCTTTTCGGCTGCGAGGAGCTCTTGGTAGCAATCGGCCGCCACCTCTGGCTGTGAGAGCGCTTCGGACGCCAGCCCGGCTGCCTCGCGCAGCAGTGCGATGCGCTGATCGATGCTGGGCTCGACGTCTGCCCAAGCGCGTAGCCCGTTCACCAAATCGGCGGTACGTCCCTGCTCTCGAATCAAGGCGACACGTTCCGCGTGCGCTTCGAGAGGCTCGGGGTCGAGCTGCAGTGCCTCGGTGAGAGCGTGTTCAGCGCGACTCGGGTCGGCCATGCGATCTCGATACCAGCCGGCGGATCGAAGGCGTAACTCGTAGAGCTCACGGCGCTCGAGATCGCCTCGCCGGGCGATGTCGTCCACGAGGCCATCGAGGTCCGTCCAGCGATTCGACAGTTCGGCGGGGCGTTCGAGCGAATCGCTGAGGGATCGGTCACGCGGATCGGCGCGGCCGG
>QMMB01000279.1 GCA_003647035.1 Deltaproteobacteria bacterium
AGCCTCCTCCACCATGGCGGGGACCCGTGTGGCGAGCGCCTCGAGCGCACTAGTCGCGGCGGCGCGCACCAGATGTGACGAGCTGCTCAAGCACTCGGCGAGCGCGCGGCAGTCCCGTGGGTCGCCCCACCCCCGAAGGCTCTCGGCCGCGGCGGCTCGAACGGCGTCCGTGACATCGGTCAGGTCTCGCTCGATCAGACCGCGGATCCGGTCGCGAGTGCCCGCGGGAACGGCGTCGAGGTGCCGGTAGCTAAGCTCGGCTGCAAGCTCGAGTGAGAGGGCCCAAACCCGCGGCTCACCCCGACGCTGCATCAGCAGAGGTTCGATGAGCCCAGGCCCCCAGTTCCGGATCGCCTCGACGGTTTCCGGATTGGCCACGTCGTCGGCGACCGTTTGCAGGACAGCCTCGAGCGATGTCTCGTCCCTGCAGAGAACCGCAAGATATGCGGCGCCCTGCCGGGTCGCGGTGTCCCCATGAAGGAGAGCTTCGTGCAGCGCACGCCGAAACGATTCGTTCGCGGCGCTCAAGCGGTCGATCAGGTCGGCACGATGGCTGTCCACCTGCTCGGCAAGGTCCGCGATGGCGCGAAGGGCCGCCGCGGACGTTTGAGGCGAAGGATCGACGGCGAGCCCGAGAAGAAACTCGAGTGCTTCGGGCTCACCGGTCCTTCCGAGCAGCTCGGCCGAGATGCGTCGCACGATTGCGTCTTCGACGGCCGGTTTGAGCTCTTCCCCCGGCACGCGCGTGCCCAGGCGAGTCAGCCCCTCGACGATTGAAACGCGGAGAAACAGATGGGGCGTAGATAGCTGAGCCTGCAAGAGGCCCTCGGCCCGAGCGCCCCCGATGCAAACGAGGGCCTCGACCGCCGCGGCCGCCACGTTGGCGTCCGAACCGCGAATTAGCACCTCCAGATGATCGATCATCTGAGGGTCCTGGGTCTTGCCCATCGCCTCGACGAGAAACTTCCGCACGCCGTCTCCGGCCGCGTGGCAGGCCTCGACGAACTTGTCGGCCTTCCCTTGAGCGACGACCCCGAGGACTTCGATCGCGGCGTTGCGCAGGCCGATGTTGTCCGTCTCGACGACCCGAGTGAGAAGTGCGTTGATCAGCGCGTCCTTCTCACGCGTTTGCGCCGCCAGCGAGATCGCTTCCCGTCGAACGCGCCAGTCCGCGTCCGACAAGGCCTCGAGAATCTGGGTTAGCGGCGTCCCCTGAGGACGCAAGCTCATTCGATAGACTGCTTGACGCCGAACGTCAGGGTCGGCGGAGTGAAGCGCCTGTTCGAGCCGATCGCTGGTCAAGGTGCCTCCGAAGGCAAGGATGCCATCTCTTCGGGGTGAAGCTCCGTCGCCGGTTCGACGAGTCGGTCGGCGTCCAGCAAGAACACGAGCCGATCCTCGTGCCGATACGCTGAAGTAATACCCCGTCCGCGATGACGGCCGTCCAAGACCGGAACGTCGCGCTCTTGGGTCCCAGCCGAAGAAAACACACCGAGTACCGCATCGACGACGATCCCAACCAACATGCCTGCGGTCTCGAGTATGACCCACTTGGTTCGTCGACTCGCCTTCTGCGCCGGCAGACCGAATAGGCGCCGGAGATCAACGACCGCCACCACCTGCTCGCGATAGTCGGACACTCCGACGACGAATGGACGTTCCCTCGGCAGCTCGATGAGCGGAAGCGGGTTGACGATCTCACGGATACGCGCGACTTCGACCGCATACAGGACCGCATCGACTTCGACCTGAATCAAGTCTTTCGCGAGTGTCGCGCTGTATGCCCGGCCTCCGCTCACTGCACTCCCCCCAGCAACGACACAGGATCGATGAGAATCAACATGTCTTCCGCATCGGCCGAGGAACCGGAAGGGACGCGACCGACCCCGACGACATAGTCGGAGAGCTCCGCGCTCATTGCGCTGGCGTACTCGATCTGATTGGGCTCCATTCGGTACACTTGGATCACGCGATCCACCGCAACCCCGATCAGTTCTTCCCCGTTGTCGACCAGCAGGATGCGCCCGTATGGATCGGTCTGCTCCGCCTCGAGGTGCAGCATCTTGGGCAGGTCGATCACGGTGATGATCTGGCCCCGCACCGCGATGACGCCGAGGAAGTGGCTTGGTGCGCGCGGAACCTCGGTGAGTGGAGGAGGCGCGAGAATCTCGCGCACCGCGGACAACGGAAACCCATACGCCTCATCCCCCGCCAGCACCGCCAGCACCGCAACGGCCCCGGTGTCGCTATCCCAGGCAGGCATCAGCGTCGCCCCTTGCGCGCCCCCACTCATGGGTGCGTCTCCATGGCCCACCCCGCTTCTGGACCGTCGAAGTGCTCGGTGAAGAGCGCCGGCGCGTCGAGCACCAAGGCAACCTTCCGGTCGCCCAAATCAGTCGCGCCCGCAAAGCCTCGAACCGATGCCAAGCTCTTCCCGAGAGCCTTGATGATGACGTCATCCTGGCCAACGAGGCCGTCGACGACGAACCCGAGCTCCCGGTTGCCCATCGAGCCGACAACGACAAACCGGCCTTCTTCTCGACTGGAGCCTCGGAAACCGAACAAGCGGGCCAAATCGCAGATCGCCAGGGTTTCGCCGCGGAGCGTGATGACTTCGCGGCCCTCGATCGTGCGAACCTCTTCCGGAATGTACGGGATCGCCTCCCGAACCACGGTGATCGGCAACGCGAACGTGCGCGACGCAACCGTCACGATGAGAGCACGGATGATCGCGAGGGTGATTGGAAGTGTGACGGTAATCTTCGTTCCGCTGCCCTGCTCGCTCTCAATCGAGATCACCCCGCCCATCCGCAGGATGTTGGTCTTGACGACATCCATGCCGACGCCGCGGCCAGACAGATCAGTGACCTCCGACCTCGTGCTGAGTCCGGGGAGAAACACCAAGTCGAGCATCTCCTGGCGGCTGAGTTCGAGGCCAGCGTCGGCGTTCAGCAGACCTCGCGAAACCGCAGCTTCCTGGAGCTGAAGCGCATTCATGCCGCCGCCATCATCCTCGACCTCGATGACGACGTTGCTCCCCTTGTGGTAGGCGTTGAGCGCAAGCGTGCCTTCTGCCGGTTTGGCCGCGCGGATTCTTGCATCGCCGGGTTCGATGCCATGGTCGATGGCATTTCGGACCAGGTGCATCAGTGGGTCCGTCAATTTCTCCACGATGAGCTTGTCGACCTCGGTGTTCGCACCGGTAACGACGAGTCGAACTTGTTTGTCATGCTCCCGTGCGGCCTGTCGCACGATGCGCGCGAGCTTATTGAACACCTGTCCGAGTGGCACCATTCGGACATCGAGGATCCCGGTACGGAGCTCAGCAAGCTGCCGTTCGAAGCCGCGACCAATGCGATCGAGATCCGTGAGCGACTGCCTGTAGGTCGCGTCACCCTTGAACTGATCGACGATTCTATTGACGGCGCTGCGGACCAAGGCGAGCTCACCGACGACGTTCATCAAGTGGTCCAGCTTGCGAATGTCGACGCGGACTGAATTCGCCACCGACTGAAGGGATGCTTGGCCGGAGTCTTCTTCGGCCTGAGTCTCCATGCTGGCACCCGTCGAAGGAATCGACGTCGGTCGCGGCGGAAGTGTCGGCAGGTGCGTTCGTTCTTCGATCGCCTCGATCGTCCCGTACCGCCCTTCGAAATGCGCCTCGAGCTGCTCCTTCGGGGCTCCGCTCGCAAGCAACACCACGAGCTCGATCGTGTCCTCGTTGCCCCCCTCCATGCTCGGCAGATAAGTGATGATCTCTGCATCATCGCTTGCCACGGCGCGCAGCGTCTCGATCGAGTCGTCTATCGCGGTCAGATCGAAGGCGGCGCGAAGTCGATAGAGCCGCAGGCCCTGTCGGATGCATGCCCGCAGCCGATGTTCCTCGTACTCGGTCAGGACCGAAAGAACAGCGGGCTCAATGGCGTACTGGTCGAGCGGATCGCCTTCTTCCTTGGCCGACTCCGTGCCGATCGCGCGAATGGCCGCGATGTATTCTTGGACGCCCGCCTCTTCCTCTGGCGACTGCGGATCTTCCAATGCCAAGAGCTGTTGAAAGCGCTCCACCGAGTCAAACAGGACATCGAGGAGATGCGGCTCGACCAACGTACGGCCGAGTCGCAAATCGTCCAGCAGGTCCTCGAGCGCGTGAGCGACGACGCCTACGTGCTTGTATCCGAACATCCCGGCGATGCCTTTGAGGGTGTGCACACTGCGGAAAATCTCGTTGACCAAGGCCGGGTCGATGCGTTCGTTGCGATGGTGGGCCTCGTCGAGCAGCAGAAGATCGCGTGACAATGCCTCGACGAGCTCCTGGGCCTCGGACAAGAACTCCTGCTGCACGTTGTCCCGCGGGTCGCTCATCCAGAAACCTTCTCAACAGAACTGAGTAACCGCCGGATGAGGCCTCGCAGCTCATCGACTTCGAACGGCTTCTTCAAGAAAGCGTCCGCGCCGAGCTCAGCCCCCCGCTTCGCATCCGGACCATCCACCTGCGTGCTGATTAGGATCTTTTGAGCACGCTGCTGCCGCGGGCTTTTGTTCATGAAGGCCAGCAACTCGAGTCCGTTGATATCCGGCATGTTGACGTCGACGATGACGACATCAAACGTATTAGAAGCTAGCAACCGACGCGCTTCGAAGCCGGTCTCGGCCTCTTGCACTCTGGCGAAATCCGCGTCCTCCAAAGAGGCGCGGACGAACGCACGCACGGCGCTGCTGTCGTCGACAATAAGAGCGTGAAATGCCACTCGATCCCCCCGCGTACATGGTAACAGACACAAACCGGGGGGGACCCGCCCTATTCGCGCGAAAACGAACGCGAC
>QMMB01000280.1 GCA_003647035.1 Deltaproteobacteria bacterium
CGATTTCACGAGCGATGTGGAGCTCATCGTCGAATGGCGCAGCGATGTGGTCTACACTCAAATTAATCTGACCAATCACTTCGGACGCGCGCAGTTCAGCGTCGAGATCACGGACATTTTCGACCTCGAAACGACCCTCAAGTTCTACCGCACCGAAAACCCACCGCCCCGCGCCGACGGCACCATCCCCAAGAAGAACGACTACGAGTTCATCGTCAGCCTAGCCCTAGAAATCGGCTGAAGACGAGACAGTCCCCTTCATCGAATGGCTATTTTCGCCCGTTGCCTTCGCACTGACCCTGGCTCAAACTTCCCCCGTGCCGGGCCGTCTCCTTCCTTGCCAGTTCTATGCGCGCGATGCCTTGGATGTCGCGCGCGATCTACTGGGCCAGGAAATCTGGCACGGTGAGGTTGGCCTCCGGATCACCGAGGTAGAGGCCTACCGCTACCCCGACGACAGCGCGAACCACTGCCGTGCTGGGCTCACCCCCCGCAATGCCCCGATGTGGGGTCCTCCGGGGCGCGCGTATGTCTATCTGTGTTACGGGATGCACCAGATGCTGAATCTCGTGACCAATGGCGATGGCCAAGGGGCAGCGGTGCTGATTCGTTCGTGCGAACCGATCGCCGGGCATCGTGTGATTCGTCGCCGGCGCGGCGGCAAAGAAGGATCGGTGCTTCTCACCGGTCCTGGGAAGGTCGGACAGGCGTTGGGCGTCGACACCTCCCTCAGCGGCCACCCTTTGTACCGGCGCGGCGGGATCGAGGTGCGGGAAGGCACACAGGCAGCGGAGGTCGTCGTCGGTCCGCGGATTGGAATCGGCTACGCGGAGCCGGAGCATCTACACGCGGAGTGGCGCTTAGCCATTGCAGACTCCCCGTGGGTAAGCCACGCCCGCCAGCTTCGAGGTGCGCAGTGATGGGCCGGCCTGCGACAACCTCCCGTGCAGAGACCAACGGCCTCCTCATAGAAGTGCAAAGCCGGTACGTCGAAGAACAATCGCTTCCGATGGCGCAGCGCTTCGTGTTCGCGTACACGATCACAATCACCAACCACGGAAGTGAGTCCGTGCAGCTGCGCTCACGTCACTGGATCATCACCGACGGCCTCGGCGAGGCCGAAGAAGTCCAAGGACCCGGCGTCGTCGGAGAGCAGCCGGTCCTCAGCCCGGGGGAGGGCTTCCGCTACACGAGCGGCGCCGTCCTGCCGACGGAGCGCGGGACGATGCGGGGCACCTACCAAATGCATCGGGCGGACGGCGCGCAGTTTGATGCGACGATCGCGCCGTTCCTCTTGGAGCGGCCACACTCGCTGAACTAGCTCGGGCTGTCCCAGGCGGTCTTGATCGCCTTGTAGGTTTCGATCCCGGATTCGGTGAGATCCAGGGCGCCTTCGCTGACGAGGTGTTGGTGGATGTCCTTGGGATCGGTTTGCCAACCCTTGGGCACCTCGAGCTTCACGTTGACGGGGACGCCGCCGAGGAGGCCTTGCTCCTCCAACGTCCACAGCGCTTCGGCCGCCAAAAACTGTCCGGCGATCTTTCGGAACTCCGGCTTGAGGTGGCTTGCCAAGGGAAACACATCGTAAAGCCCGACGGCATCCCCGGGAACCGCGAGCGGCTGGCGCAGCGCCTTGAACACCGGGGCGGCGATCGGCAGCTCGACTAGCTCGACGCCGGCGATCTCCTGCCCCTGGCTTGCGTTCAGCGAGCGTTCGTACGCATCGCCATGGCTGCGGCTGACCTCAGCAGGCCGCGCGGAGCTGTCTAAGAGTACCGTGATTACGAGGTACGGTCGGGGGTCTGTGTCTTCGGTCATTTGCGGGCGACTAGTTAGCGCATTTGTGGCCGCTTGGGTAGCTGTCGTCGCCTTGACGTGACACGGCGTCATCGCTACCTGGACCGGCCCCCGATGCGCATCGAAATTCACCCCACCCATCCACAGGCCAGACTCGTCCATCAGGCGGTGGAAGTGCTTCGCCGTGGCGGAGTGATCGTGTACCCGACGGGAACGGTCTATGGGCTCGGCTGCGATATCCACCAGAAAAAGGCGGTCGAACGCATCTACCAGATCCGCCAGCTCAAGAAGGACCATCCATTGAGCTTCATGTGTCCGGATCTGAGCAAGATCGCCCGCTATGCCCACGTGGACGACTTCGCTTACCGGATCATGAAACGCTTGGTGCCAGGCCCCTACACCTTCGTGCTCAAAGCCACACGCGAGGTGCCGAAGCTCCTGGTCCGCAAGCAAAAGACGGTGGGGATCCGCGTCCCCGACGACACCGTGGCGCTGGCACTCCTCAACGAGCTCGGAAGCCCTATCGTGTCGACCTCGGCCATCATCGACGGCGAGGCCCTCAACGATCCAGACGAGCTGAACGCGCGATTCCCGCACGTCGATGCGTTCGTCGATGGAGGGTGGGGCGGCATCGAACCCTCGACGATCATCGATCTCACCGGGGATGAAGCGGCAGTGTTGCGTGAATGTGCAGGACCGGTCGACTTCTTCTGACTGCGTGCGAACGGCGACGCCGCGGGCCTCTGCGACGAGGCCGCGCAGAAGCTTCGTCCACTCCTGGTAGCGCGGGGCCCCTTGAACCTGCGCGACCAGGCGCTCCGGTGTCCAATCGTCGCGGCCTTGGTATTGTTTCACCGCAGCCCAGTTGGCGAGGTGGTGGTCCCACTGCTCCGCCGTCCAAGAGCCGACCTCGCCCGAACGAAAGATGAAGAGGTGATCGGCCGCCAGGTCGGCGCCTGCGACCCAAAGCCCTGTGTCGGACACGAACGGCCCAAGGGACCGAATGACGAGCTCACGCTCCGCGCCCCGCCCCAGTGGCTCGAGCGCGCGATCGAACTGTTCCCAGCTTCGCGTCAGCGTGCGGACGCGCGCCTCCGAGATCGGCATGTGCGGCTTGAAGGCGCCCGCCGCCACGCGCTCGTCGTTGTCGTCGTAGACGCGCACGCCATGCTTTTCTTCCGCCTCGCGATATGCTTGCAGGGCCACGTCACGGGAGACTTGTCCGTCGATATGCGCGAGGAACGATGTAATGAGAGGGCGGGTCACGTTTGCTTGTCGCTAGTTGGGGGCTTTGTGTCCGGTCTCGCGCCGAGGGCGAGCGGATGGATTTTTCAACAGCGTCCGCACGCGGTCGAGGATCTGATCGGCGAGGGCGGGCTTGCCCATTTCCGGTAGCGAGGTAGTGGCCGACGCCTCGACGAGCGTCGCGCGATTGGTGTCGCCGCCGAGCCCCGCGCTGGCCTCGTTGGCGACGATGAGGTCGGCCGCCTTTCGCTCGAGCTTGTCGCGTGCCGACTGTTCCAGGTTTTCCGTTTCGAGGGCGAAGCCGACCAAGACCGACGGTCGCTGCACGCGCTTGGCACCCACGCTGGCGAGGATGTCCGGGTTGCGGACGAGTTCGAGCCGCAGGTCTCCGCCCTTCTTAATTTTGTGCGACTCGCGTTGCGCCGGGCGATAATCGGCGACCGCCGCGGCCATGATCAGCACGTCGAACTGATCGAAGCGAGACATGACGGCGGCGTGCATCTCTACGGCGGATCGAACGCGAATCACCTCCGCGCCGGATGGGACGGGCAGGTGCACAGGTCCGCTCACCAGGGTGACTTCGGCGCCGCGGCGGAGCGCGCGTGATGCAATCGCGTAACCCATGCGCCCGCTCGACCGGTTACCGAGGAAGCGCACGGGATCGAGATCCTCGTGCGTCGGTCCGGCGGTGACCAGGAGGCGCGAGCCCGATAGATCATCGGAGTGGGTCAAATGGGACTCGATCTCTTCGGCAATGTCCGCCGGCTCCATCATGCGTCCTTCGCCCACCTCGCCGTTGGCGAGCGGGCCAGTCACGGGGCCGAGAACGACGGCCTCCCGGTCGGTGAGCGTGCGAATGTTCGCTTGAGTCGCGCCGTGTGACCACATGCGGTGATGCATTGAGGGAGCGAAAAATACGACGCCGCGCGCGCATGCCAGGGTTGCGAGGACCGCGTCGTTGGCTTGTCCGTTCGCTGCCCGTGAGATCAGGTTCATGGTGGCCGGGGCGATGACGATGGCATCCGCCCACTCACCGAGCTCGACGTGAACCTCGCCAGCGTATTCTTTCGCCCAGAGGTCGGTGACGGCTGGTTTCCCGGTCAGGCCCGCAAATGTGATCGGGCCCACAAAATGGGTCGCTGCCTCGGTCATGACGACGCGAACCTCGGCGCCACGGCGCGACAGCTCACGCACGAGCTCCACCGCCTTGAACGCGGCGATTCCGCCACCCAAGCCTACAACGACGCGCTTTCCCTGGAGGGACATCTTCGCCGCAGTCTAGCAGGGGCGAGGGGGTTTGCGCGTACGTTCTTCATGTTTCGGGACTGAACACAAAGCCGGTACCCGCGAAGGCCCGTGGCGATGCACAGTGTCGGTTTTGCGGCGCTCAGTGAACGGGAACGCCGGGCGCAGGGAACTGGTCGCAGAGCTCTTTGACCTCTCCGGCCACTTTCGACATGAGGGCTTCGTTCTCCACGTCGTCGACGACGTCTGCCATCCAGTTGCCCAAGCGCTTCATCTCGTCGGCGCCCATGCCTCGGCTCGTGATCGCGGGCGTACCCAAGCGAACACCGCTCGGGTCGAACGGCTTGCGCGTGTCGAACGGGACGGAGTTGTAATTGGCAACGATGCCCGCACGGTCGAGCGCCTGAGCCGCGACCTTGCCGGGAACGTCTTTACCGGTGAGGTCGATCAAGATCAGATGGTTGTCGCTTCCGCCGGTAACGAGGTCGAACCCGCGCGACGAGAGCGTCTCGGCCAGCACGCGTGAGTTGTC
>QMMB01000281.1 GCA_003647035.1 Deltaproteobacteria bacterium
CGGCTCACCCGGCGTCCGGAGGGTGGCTTGGTTCTGTCCGTCCTGATCGGCGTCGACCACCGCCACGGGCTGGTCATCGGAGGCGGGTTGATAGTGGAGCTCCACGCGCGCCTTCTTCATTGGGCGATAGGTCTCGTCCCGGAGCCGACCGGAGACCACGAGCTGGCTGCCCGTTCCGTAGCGCTCTCGGTCGGTCGATATGCGTGCCGGCTCGAGGAGCGGGTCGCGCGTGAGCCAGCGAATCATCCGGTCCCAGAACAGCTCGTACTCGTCGGACCCCACGGTGGTGTCGTCGGCAGCGAAGCGCCAGCGCCAGGACGCGTCTGTCGTCATTGCGGCGACTCGCCCCCGGCCGGCTTCGCTCACCACGAGAATCGGCACCCGCGCGCCATTCTGGAGCCGGGCTCGGGGATGACGCAGTAGAACCTGTGCGCCTTCTTTGGCCGCGCTCACCAGGTTCGCACCATGCAACGCCGGGAGCGCCCTCCACGTTTGCTTGGTCAGCGCGGGGTCGGGACCAAGTGCCACGATCGGATGACGCGCCAGGCGCTTGCTCACCTCGGCTCGATAGCTCCCCTTGAGTATGCCCGGCGCCCCGATCTTCACCGGCAGCACCTCTTCGATGGCCGTCCCGGCGTACCGACCCTCCGCGAACGATCGATCGCCACCGATCATGAGGAAAGCCCCGCCGCGCTGCACGTAATCTCGGATGCGTGGGAGGTACGTCGCCATCTCATACGGGGCGTAGTCGAAGTTCTGAAAGACCACGACATCGAAGCTTCCGAGGTGTTCACGAAAGAGCTCGTCGGTGGGGAAAGGGATGAGCGCCAGCTCGTTGGTGGGTGCGGCGGTCAGATCCGCGGCCGCCCGCAGGATGAAGAACGACACCAGATCGACGGAGCCATCGCGCTTGAGAAAATCTCGGAGGAATCGAACATCCCAAATCGGCCGGCAGGCGACGAGCAACGCGCGTAACCGCTCTCGGCCGACGCGCAGAAGTGCCGCCCTATCGTTGTTCTGCGGGACTTCGTCGTCGGACGCGGCGGGGATGAGCAGGCGGTATAGCGCGCGCCCGGTTTGCCGGGGCGTCACCTCGAAAGCCACTGTGCCCCGGCCGGTTTCGTCCAGCACGGCGACCGTCTCGTGCTCGAGGCGGCTTTCGTGCCAGAGCTGGACGCGAAGCTCGCTTCGCCGCAACTCGCCGACCGCGCGCACGTCCGCCCGGATGATCGCCGGTACACCAACGTACGCGATCGTGTCGGCGTGCAATGAGACGATGGCTTGATCGTCGAGCGGGTCATCACCTCCAACGACGATCGCGTGAATCGCGGGTGCTCCGGGGCCAAGCCCTAGTGTTTCGGCGCGCAAGGCGGCATCCGCCCCATCTGTGATCACGACGAGCGAACCGAGCTCCTGGTTGGCGCCTTTCTCTAGGACGTAGCGGAGGCCGTCGCGAATCTTCGTCTCATCGTCGGAAGGATCGTAGCTTTCCGCGAGGTCATTCCAGATCGCGCCCCGCGTGGTGGAGCCGAAGAGGTAGACCATCGGACTGATGCGGTCGTCCTCCTGCCACTCGCCTATCAACGCGCGCACCGCCTCACTTCGGGGGCCGCCCTCACCAGAGAGAGCCATGCTGCGCGAGTTGTCGAGGAGGATGGCCGTGCCCCCGGCGACCTCCTCGAAGGTCTCGCGCACCAGCGTGACCTGGATGACCAGAAGATAGACCGCCCAGATGCCGAGCCCACCGAGAGCGGCCAACGCGTACCGCCGCCGGGGGTCGCTCTCACCACGAATCGACCGGAACTCGACGAGCCAGAGCACCAACAGCGCGAGCCCCAGCACCCATGCGGTCGTGCTCCCACCCAAGATCCCGAGTTGCCAATGCCAGTCCGCCACCCGCAAACCTCAGCGCCCCGCGCCCCGTCGCCGCATGATGAAGGGCGCGTGCACTTGGTCGTCTTTGTAGTCCGTGCACAGCGCGTAGAGCACGAGATTCACCCCGAGCCGGATCGCCAGCTCCCGCTGTCCTTCTCCGCCGGGCACCACTGCCTGGCTCCATGCGCCTAGCTTGTCGCGCTGAAGCGCGCCCCCGAGGTCGTGACGCGAGTAGACGACAGCGATGCGATCACCGTACGTGATGCCTTCGAGAAAGGCCGGCCCCTGCACGCGTCCGACCGGCCTTCGCAGAAGATAGAACGAGCGGTAAATCGTATGGTTCGTCGAGACGGGCTTGAGCGGAAGTGCAGGGAAGGCCCGAAGAAGCTCGCGACGGACGGCTCGATCGAAACCCTTGCCGCCGGCCGTGGCGTCGTCGATCAAAATGAACCCACCACGATGAATGTACTTGCGTAGGCCTTCGATAGCTTCGTCGCTCAGCGGAGGAAACTCTTCGCTGCCTCGCCAGTAGACGAAGGGGCTTCGGAAGATGGAGGCCTTGTCGAGCCGTGCACGCCCGGGCTCGAGGATGGGCTCGACGCTCGATCGCTTTCGGACTTCCCAGGCAAGCCGCTCTGCTATGTTCCGGGCCCCGTTGGTGCCGATGCCCACGTCGAGGGAGACGATTTCCACGGCGGTCGCATCGCCGAACGCTGCGGCACGGTGCGCGGGTGACACTGAAAAGCAGGCCAGTACCAACAACAGGCGGCCCCATCGCACCCCAAACACGCCCGGCATGTGGACAGGAGTACCAATCGTACGACAAAGCGCAAGCCGGGTTGACGCCGGCCGCGTTCACGACGAGAGTTGCGCCGTGTCGAAGGCCCCACTTCGCGCGAGCGCCGCGATTGCACTGTTTGTATTCGGATTCGGTTGCCAAGGCCAGAGCGAGACGGCGGCGCCGCTGTTGCTCGGCGACGCGCTCGACGATGCGGCCCCGCCCCTGCTCTCGCGCACGCGTCCGTTGATGAGCACGGTGTTTCGGATTCAGATCGACGCTGCCCCCGGCAACGCCGAGAACGTGATTCGACAAGCGTTTGAAGAAATCGAGCGCTTGGAGAACGTGCTCTCCGAATGGCGCGATGACAGCGACATTTCGAAGGTGAACAAGCTCGCTGGCAGGAAGGCGGTGAAGGTTGGAGACGACACGTTGCGCGTCGTCGACGCAGGCATCGATGTATCGATGTGGTCGAGGGGCGCGTTCGATCTTTCGTGGGCCGCACTCTGGGGGCTCTACGATTTTCGACCCGACTCGATCAAGATTCCGACGCCCGAACAGATCAAACCGCGCCTCGGCTTGATCGACTACAAGAAGATTCGCGTCAACAAGAAGTACAAGACCGTGTTCCTGAAGAAGCGCGGCATGACCATTGGAACCGGTGGAATCGCCAAGGGGTACGCACTTGATCACGCCGGCGCGATCCTTCGAGGCGGGGGCGTCGAGAGCTACATGATCTTCGGCGGCGGCCAGGTCCAAGTCCACGGCGAGCGCGACGGCCGCCCTTGGCGCGTCGGCATTCAGCATCCCCGCGACCCGAGCACCTACTTCGCGGCGCTAGAGTCCACCGGGGCGTCTTTTTCGACCTCCGGCGACTACGAGCATGCGGCTTTCGACGGCTCGGGCAAACGCTGGCATCACATCATCGACACCAAAACCGGCCGCCCCGCGGACAAGTCCCTTTCGGTCACCATTATGACCTCCGAAGGCATCTACGCCGACGCCTTGAGCACCGCGGCCTTCGTGCTGGGCCCGCGAAAAGCCCTCAAAATGCTGAAAAGAATCGCCTACCCCGCGGAAGCGGTCATCGTCGGCGCCGACTGCAAGGTCTATATGACGCCGAAGGCAAAGAATCAGATACGGATGAACGTAGAGCTCGTGGACGGCCGGTTGCCGAACTGCAAGCCGTAGAGGTTGGCGACAAGACCCGCGAGACGGGGCGGTGGACGCCCTACCCGCGCTCTTCGATCGGCACGAATGTTCGGTCCGCTTCTCCCACCCAAATTTGGCTCGGCCGAAAAATGCGGTTGCCCTCGAGCTGCTCGAGCAAGTGCGCGAGCCAGCCGGCGACGCGGGAAATCGCGAAGATCGGAGTGAACAGGTCCGACGGGATGCCGAGCTTTTGGTAGACGATGCCGCTGTAGAAGTCGACGTTTGGGTAGATGCCTTTGCCGCCTACCAGGTCGGCCATTTGCGTCTCGAGCTCGACGGCCAGATCGTAGTCGGGCGTGCTGCCGAATTTCTTGAAGAGCTGGGTGGCGAGCTCTTGCAGGATCGTCGCGCGCGGGTCCTTGACCTTGTAGACGCGGTGGCCGAAGCCCATGACCTTCTCTTTGCGAGCGAGGCGGTCCTCCGCCCAGCTACGCACCGCATGAGGCGAGCGGTCTTCGATGCCTGCGAGGGTCGCAAGTACCTGCTCGTTGGCACCGCCGTGAAGGGGGCCGGCGAGGCTACCGATGGCGGAGGCGACCACGGCGTACGGGTCGGTGAGCGTCGAACCGGTCACGCGGGCGGTGAACGTCGACGCGTTCATCGAGTGCTCGGCGTGTAAGATCAGCCCCACGTCGAACACTCGCTCGGCCAGGCGAGTCGGAATTTCCCCTTCGAGCATGTAGAGGAAGTTCGCGGCGTGGCTAAGCTCGGTGCTCGGCTTGATCGGGTCGTCTCCGCGCCGGATCCGGTGCCAGGCCGCGTCGATGGTCGGAATCTTGGCGACCAAGCGAATCATGGTGAGCCGTAAGAACTCGGGGTCCGAAATGTGGTTGCCCTTGTAGAACATCCCCATCGCCGCGACCGCAGCGGTCAGCGCATCCATCGGCTCGCCACTCTCGGGCAGCGTCTTCAA
>QMMB01000282.1 GCA_003647035.1 Deltaproteobacteria bacterium
CGAATGCGCGCGCGCTATTCCTTCACCGTAAACTGAGCGTCGCGCTCCATCGCGCCCCGGCTCTTACGCCTTGAGTGCTGCTGCGACTGCTGGGATCTTTGCGAAGGTGTCTTTGTCGGCTGCCTTTTCGAGGGCGTCCTCTGGGCTCACCGTGCCCTCTTGCACGAGCTTCGCGAGTACCGCGTCGATGCTTTGCATGCCGTAGCTCCCGCCGCTTTGAATGAGGCTCGTGAGCATGGCTATCTTCGATTCGCGGATTGCGGCAGCAACACCCGAGGTGCCGATGAGGATTTCCTGGGCAGCGACGCGGCCGGTTCCATCTGCTCTTCGCAGGAGCTGCTGGGCGACGATGCCTGCGAGTGAGTCTGCGAGCATGCCGCGGATCTGCGGTTGCTGACTCGCCGGGAATGCGTTGACGAACCGGTTGATCGTAGCGGGCGCTGAGTTCGTGTGGACGGTGGCGAAGATCAAGATGCCGAAGCTTGCGAGCTGAAGCGCCATCTGCATCGTCTCGCGGCCACGAAGCTCGCCTACGAGAATCACGTCGGCGTTCTCGCGACCGGCACTGCGAATCGCGTCCGCGAAGCTCGGGGTGTGGTCGCCAACTTCCCGGTGCGTGATCTGGCACTTCTTCGGCGTGTGAACGAACTCGACAGGGTCTTCGATGGTGAGGATGTGGCCTTCGCGGGTTCGATTGATATGGTCGAGCATCGCCGCGAGCGTCGTGCTCTTACCGCTGCCCGTTGGGCCCGTCACCAGCACGAGACCCGAACGCTTCTCCGTGAGATCGATGGCCGCCTTCGGAAGCCCGAGTTGCTCGGCTGTCAGAATCTCGCTTGGAATGGTTCGAAAGACAGCGCCCGGGCCTGTGGTCTTGTAGAGGTAGTTGGCGCGGAACCGCGCCTTGTCTTCATAGCCGTATGCGAAGTCGAGATCACGGTACGCGTGAAAGTAGGCGCGTCTGTCTTCGTTGACGATCTCGTCCATCAGTCGCACGATCGTAGGATGGTCCAACGGTTCGTTTGCGATCGCAACGAGCTCGCCCTTGGCGCGGATCATGGGCGGGTAACCGATCGACAGATGAAGGTCGGACCCTCCCCTTTCGAGCAACACATCAAAGTATCGGTCGAGCGCTGGCATGGCTTTATCCGCCCTTCTTGGAGAATAGATTTCGCATGGCAGCCTTCTTTCCTCGCTCCGGCGCTTCGGGCGGTTGCGGTTGTCCCTGCGGTGTGGTGCCGAGTGCGCGAGCATCGTCAGCAAACATCTCGGCAGTCTCCATCGTGATCTCCCCAGACGACAGCAGCTCGTTCAAGGAGTCCTCAATGCGAATCATTCCAAATGCGCGGCCACGTTGGAGCAGACTCGGAAGCTGAAAGAGCTTGTCGTCGCGAATGAGCGTCCACAACGCCATTCCGCCAGTGAGGAGCTCGACGGCTACTACTCTGCCATCGCCGTCCTTTCGCGGCAGCAACCGCTGGCTGACGACGAACTTGAGGACACCCGCTAGCGTGGCTCGCACCTGAGACTGGTCGTCGGGTGGGAACATGTCGATCAGGCGGTCAATCGTGCTCGCGCCCGATGGGGCGCTCATGGTGGCGAACACGAGGTGACCCGTTTCGGCTGCCTCGAGAGCTTTCTCGACGGTTTCCCGGTCACGAAGCTCCCCAATCGCGATGATGTCAGGATCCTCGCGAAGAGAGCCCTTCAGCGCGGAGTGAAAGCTCTTGGTGTGCGCTCCAACCTCTCGCTGACTCACGATCGCCTTCTTGACCGGATGGATGACTTCCACCGGATCCTCGACCGTGATGATGTGCACGCTTCGCTCGCTGTTGAACAGGTCGACCAGTGCGGCGAGCGTCGTGGTCTTGCCGGCGCCATTGGGTCCCGAGACGACCACCAGTCCCTGATGGTAGTTGAGCATCTGTCGAAGCTCGTGTGGCAGTCCGAGCGACTCCAGCGTCGGTGGCTCCGCCATGATCAGACGGAAGCAACCCTTGATGCCGGACCGCTGCTTGTTCACGTTGACGCGCAAACGGCCGGCGCCTTCCAGCTGGCATGCGAAATCGGCATAACCGAGCTCTGCAAACTGTTTGGCGTTCCGTTCGTTGAGGAGCGGCATGATGAATTCGCGCGCCTGCTCGTCCGAGATGATTGCGCCGTGCGGCACCATGCGTCCGCCACACCGAAAGCGCGCCGGCTCACCTGACATGATGTGGACATCGCTCGCGGATTGCGCGAGTGCTTGCTCGAGGAGCGCGCGCAACCCGCTCGGCGCAGGCACCGGAAGGTCTGCCCGAACGAAATCGCCAAGCGAAGACGCTTCAGGTGGAGGCCTGTACGACATCTTTGGCTGCGGTCGGTGGACCACTGGCGGCTGAACAGCGGCCGGACCCTTCACTTCCTTGGGAGGTGGCTCTCGCAAGGGCGCCCTCTCCTCCTCTGCGGGTACCCTCGCGGGCACCGAAATCCTCGCAGGGGCCACCACGCCAATCGGCACCTTGGGCGGCTCGGTCCGCTGCCCTTCTCGGCGAACCCGCAGCATGAGCATCTCGCCGGAGCGTGCGAGCGTCGCTATGTAGTTGACGCCGTTGATGTTCGCTGCGGTAGGCGCCGACGCACCATCCTCCCTCGGCACGAGCTTCTGCAGCGGCGTATCGTTGACCAACTTGAGAATGTGCCGCGCACTCAGCGGCTCGATCGTCACAGGCCTGAGCTTGCCCTTCTTCTTGGCGGCCGCCTTGGCGCCGCTTTGAAAAACGATCTCGGTCACATCACCTCGGTCGAGGTACTGCAGGAACTTTTCGAGCTCACCCACGATTCCAATCATATCGTGAAAATCTGCTGTGAATCCAATTACAATCGACCCAGGTTGCGTGATAAGACCGGGTTGCCGTACGGCTGGAATTTGGGCAGGATTGTTCGTTTGACAGGGCGCGGGGACGGTTGCTAGCGTTTTTGTGTCAGAGATCACCTCAGAGGCCTTGTCCGTAGGCAACGGAAAAGTGTAATATAAGTATCATCATGTCCGAGGAAAAAGAGTCTTCACTTCTGTTCAATCTTCGCGAGCTCATGGGGCTCGAGGAAGACCGCGTTCGTGGCGAGGAAGAAGCGCAACTTCAACGCGAGGCCGGCGAGCGCGAGCGCATCGCCGCCGAAGCACTGAAGCGACAGGAAGAGGAAGCGGCCCGGTCGGCGGCCGAACAGGACGCACAGCAAGCCGAAGAACGGCGCCTCCAAGATGAAGAAGAGCGGGTGGCGCGCGAGCGCGACGAAGCGCAGTTGCGCGTCCGCCTCGAACAGGAAGCACGCGAAAAGGCAGATGCTCACGGGCGGCAGCTCGATCACGAGCGTGAGTTGGCCACGATTAGCGCTCAGCAACGCAAAGGCGTCCACCCCGGGTTGTTGGCGGCAGCCGCCGTTCTGGTCATTAGCGCGGGCACTGGGTCCTACTTCGGGTTCTACAAGCCCGCAGTCGAGCGCCGCGAGGCCGCTGCACTGCAAGCAAGGATGGACGCCGAGCGCTCCGCGCGCGAGGCAGACGAAGCTCGCGCCGCAGCCGAAATCGAAGCACAGAAACGCATCGAGGCGGAGGCCGAGCAGGCACGCCTCGCTGAAAAGGCCAAGCGCGAGGCACAGGCTGCCGCTGCTGCGCGCAGGGCCGCCGCACCGAGCACGCCGGCCAGGCAGCGTGGAAGCTCCAAGCAGCGCAGGCCCAACACCGACGATCCGCTGGCGGGGCTGGACAGCCTCTAGTCCGCACCGTAGCGTTGCTGCGGTGGTTCATGGATGACAACGATCCCGGGTCGCGCATCGCGCTTGCGCTCGACGTCCCTACGCTCGACTCGGCCAAAGCGCTGATCGATCGGACGCGCGAGCACATCGGCACCTTCAAGGTGGGACTCGAGCTCTACACCGCCGTCGGGCCAGCGGCCGTCGAAGCGGTCCACGCCGCGGGCGCGAAGTGCTGCCTTGACCTGAAGCTGCACGATATCCCCGCCACGATGGGTCGGTCCGTCGCGCGCGCGGCTTGCATGGGCGTCGCGTACCTCACCGTGCATGGCCTTGCCGGCCTCGATTCGCTTCGGCAGGCCAGCGACAACGCTGGTTCGGCGCGGCTCCTGGCCGTGACGGTGCTCACCAGTCTCGACGAAGCTGCCCTCCAAGCGATCGGCCTGAGCGGGGGACCCCAGAGTGCAGCCGACCGGCTTGCGAAGCTCGCCTGGGACGCCGGAGTGCGCGGGTTCGTCACATCCGCTCACGAGTGCGCCGCTCTGCGCGAGGCGCTTGGGCCGGACGCCTTTCTCGTGACGCCGGGAATACGACCCGCTGGCTCTGACGTCGGTGACCAGAAGCGCGTGATGACGCCGCGCGATGCCATCAAAGCCGGTGCCGACCTCCTCGTGGTGGGAAGGCCCATCCGGGACGCGAACAATCCCACCGAGGCCGCAGCCGAGATCGCGCGTCAGGTGCAGCTGGCGCTTTCGCCATGACGCGCGTGCTCGCGGGGCGACGCCCGGTGCTCGAAGCCATGCGTGGAAACACGAAACTTCGGCGCATCTATACGGAGCCTCAACGCGCCGATCCGGACATTCGCGAAGCCGCGGAGTCCGAATGCGTCCCGAGGGCCAACCGAGACCGAGCGGCGCTCGACAAGCTCGCAGACGGTGTCCGTCATCAAGGTGTCATCGCCCTCGCCGAAGACTACGAGTTCTGTGAGCCC
>QMMB01000283.1 GCA_003647035.1 Deltaproteobacteria bacterium
CCCTCGCAGCGAGCCGGTGTCGCTCTCGAGCAGCGACCGCCGCGCGTCGAGCCACCTCTCCCGCGTGACCGGGCGCTGGAGCTCGAACCGAGGTCGCCTGCGCGGAGGCGCCACACGCTAGAGAATACCGGATTCAATGACGCAACCGGACACGAAAAAAATGCGCGCTATTTCGGCATTCAGAGCGCGCGATCGGCCTTGGCCGCGAAATAGAAATCGCTTTCGGTCAGGCCCTGAATCTTGTGCGTCCAGATCTCGACGGTGCACTTGCCCCAAGCGACGTACAGATCCGGATGGTGATTTTGTTCTTCGGCGATGTCGCCGACGCGATTCGCAAACCCGATCGCCTCCACGAAATTCGAAAAGGCATACGTTCGCTCGAGGTGACCGTCGGCATTCAGGACCCAGCCCTCATCGAGCTCGCCCAACAATTCTTCGGCGCGCGCCCTGTCCATCGTTGGAACGCCGCCTTTGCAAGGCGCGCAGGCTTGATCA
This sequence comes from Deltaproteobacteria bacterium, assembly GCA_003647035.1. Taxonomy (GTDB): domain Bacteria; phylum Myxococcota_A; class Polyangia; order Polyangiales; family Houyiibacteriaceae; genus SG8-38. Next base: position 496 of record QMMB01000283.1, read on the forward strand.
GCAAGGCTCATGGTCGCTCGTCCTCCGCTTGGGCCACTATAGGGCTTCCCGGCGCGGGCGGTAGTTGGGACGGTTGCATGAACGGGCGCTTCTTGATGTCGACTTGCCGGTCGGGAAAGAAATCCTCGAAGCAGAGCTTGGTGGTCGTGCGCAGCTGCTCGGCGACGACCTCTGCCATGGCGGTGTCGAGATGCATCCCCTGCTCGGCGAGGTCTCCCCGGAGGCGATGGCAAAGCTGGTCGATACGCTGAAGCGCGGACAAGTACGACCCACGCCAAATCTCGAGGTACGGGCGATGGTCCATCGGATTGGTGGAGAGCAAGCGCCGGAGCGTGTTGGACGGAAGGAAGGTGTACGAGCTCACCTCGGGGTGCTTGCGTAGCGTGGAGTGGCGCGCGCGCTCGAAACGAGTGAACGAGATGGTTCGGATGTCCTGGTCGATGTTGTAGAGAACGCCTCGCCGGTGGGCGACGCCGGGAAGCTTCGACACGTAAGGTACGAACGGGTCCATCGTGAAGACCAACGTCGCGTCTCGGTGGATCGCTTCGATGAAGTTGGAGGTCCGCGTAATCGCGCCGTCTTCATAGTAGCGGCCGTCAATCGGCACCGACGAGAAGGCGGGGTTCACACTGAGCGAGGCTTGGACGGCTTTACTGATCGGCACATGGTCGTAGCCGTCGGAGCCGAACAGCACATGCGTTCGGGCGTCTTGATCGGACGCCCCGACATAGAGCTCGAGCGGAAGCTTTCGAAAATCGTTGGTGCTGCCGGACATCTGCAAAACGCGGCGCAATATCACCTCGAACTCCGCAGAATGAAACGGCGCCCCGACCAGGCTCGTGTACTCGAGGAACAGCTTCTCTGCGGTATCGCCACCGCGGCCTCGCAAGCTGTCCCAAAACGCGCGGAGCCCGGTCTTCGCCGCGCTGGTCATTCGCCACCGCATGTCCTCATGATTGAAGTGGGAGAGTCGTAAGAGGCTGAACGACAGGGGCGGCAAGCGTCCGCCTGGTACGTCGGCCAGGCTGGCCATGAGCTCGTCGGGCGTGTAGCCGACCGACAGAATGCTCGTGACGACGGCGCCGGCGCTGATGCCAAACATCATGTCGAAGTCGTTCACGCCGCAGTTGGTGAGGCAATCATCGAGGCACTTGAGGACGCCCATCTCGAAGTAGATGCCGGTGATCCCGCCGCCAGAGGCACAAATGGCGGTCTTACCGACGCGGCGGGAGCTGGTGAGGTCGACCACGCAACGAAGCACACGTTCGGCAAACGCTTTATCGCTAGACGACGCGGGCACATCCTGCTCGAACTCCTGCCGAAGAACGTACCGGACCCCTACCGCGCCCAACTCGATGATGAGGTCGTCGATACGGTGCGTATCGGGACCGGACACCAGTACCACGATGCGGTGGAACCCGTAGCGCTGCTCGACATCTTCGGCGTGATCGAGCGCCTCGAGGAGCTGTCGTACCTCGCTCACGCGGTTCTCGAAATTTTCGCACCAGCGAAGATCGACGAGCAAGAGATTCACATAGGCGGATCGCAAGGCGTCGGTCGCACCCACCGTGTCCCAGACCGGCACGAATTCGACCTCGTGCCCTCGCATCCGGAGCGCGGGGTAGAGCTTCGATTGCACACGCTCAGTCCGAGGCGCCGCACTCATGTCGCCAACGAGCCCCTCGAAGCACGGGAGGCCGGAACCGACGTACAACACGCGCTTTCGCGTGCCGCCGGGCTCATATCGACAGGGAACATCGCGAGTCATGACTGCGCCACCAGACTTACCGTACAGCTCTCAAAGATACTTGATGCTGAGGTCGATGAGGAGCTGCTTGAACTTGGTGAAGGGCGCCATCATCAGCTCGATTCCACTGAACGGCAACACCTGCTTGAACACGCCACGTGGGTTCGAAAACGCTTCGAAACCGAAGACGCCGTGGCCCTTGCCGATGCCGCTATTGTTCGAGCCTCCAAACGGTAAGTTGTTCTGAAAGAAGTGCACCACGCTGTGATTGATGCAAGTGCCGCCCGCGCGCGTGCTCTCCATGATGCGATTGATGTTGCTCTGGCTCTTGCTGTAGATGTAAAGGGCCAGCGGCTTCTCCTTGGAGTTGATCATCGCGATGGGCTCGTCCAACGACTTGTACCCATACACCGGGAGCAGCGGGCCGAAGATCTCGTTCACCATCACGTCGGCGTTGGGATCGACGTCGGTTAGTACGGTAGGCCCGATGTAATCTTCGCTTCCCTCGGTTTGGCCGCCATACACGACGGTCGCACCTTTGTGCTTGGCGTCCTCGAGGTAGCCCGAGAGTCGCTGGTAGTGGCGGTGGTTGACGATTCGCGCGTACGAATCGGACCGCCGGGCGTCGAGACCGTAAAACGATTCGATGTGTTTCCCAAGCTTCTCGAGGAACTCGTCCTTTTTGCTCTCGTGGACGAAGAGATAATCCGGCGAGATGCAAATCTGGCCGTTGTTGGTGAACTTCGCCCAGGCGATGCGCCGAGCCGCAGCATCCACGCTCGCCGTTTCGTCGATGATGGTTGGCGATTTACCACCGAGCTCGAGAGTGACGGAAGCCAGATGCTTCGACGCTGCTGCCATCACGATTTTGCCGATCGCGGGCGCGCCGGTGAAGAAGATGTGGTTGAAAGGCAGCGCCAGCGCTGCCGTCGAAGTCTCGATGCCGCCTTCGATCACGGCCACTTCGCTCTCGTCAAACACCTCGTCGATGATGCTTTTGATGATCGCGGACGCGTGCGGGGTGTGCTCCGAGGGCTTGAGCATGACGCAATTTCCGGCTGCCACGGCACTGATCACTGGGCCGAAGGTGAGGTTCACTGGGAAGTTCCACGGCGCGATGACCAATACGACGCCCTTGGGCTCGTAGTGGATGTAGGAGCTAGACCCGAACAAGCTGAGCGGGGTCTTCACGCGACGCGGACGCATCCACTTCGACAAATGAGCGATCGCGTGTTTGATCTCGCTCGTGATTGGCATGATTTCGGTCAAGTCGACCTCTGCCGGATGCTTTCGGAAGTCGGCGTAGAGCGCGTCACGAATCTCTTGCTTGCGCGACATGATCGCCGTCAGAAGCCGCTTCAGCTTCTCCTTACGCTCGCGCGCGCTGGTCTTGCCTACAGCAAACTGATGAGCTTGCTGGAGCTCGAAAACTCGTTCGATGTCGGCAGGGCTCGCGTCGGCCCCAGGTACGAACGCCGATGCGTCACGTGAGCCGTTCGTGCGTGCCTCGGGGCTAATCTGGGCCGTGGACTGCGACATATTCTCAACCTTGGAAAAAACCAGGAAAAGAGCATGAGTGGCGTCCGTTCACCTTGTCAAGCAGTGACCTCCGCAGCGATCTTCTCCGACACTTCCCAAAGCTTGGCGGCCATCTCCTCATCGCGGCCGCGCGAGCTCGACTTCCCAACGTTGCAGTCGGAGAAATACTTGCCGGCCACACCGCCGACGTTCGGATGCACCGCAAGATAGACCTGCGTCGCAGCCCCTTCGCCGACACTCTTGAGAACGAGCGGTGCCCCGATGGCAAGCGCGCCTCTTGCGATCGGATTCATGCTTCGCGCGAGGTTGGTGTGAATCACGCCTGGATGCAGGCTGTTTGCAGTCTTCCCGGTGCCCTCTAGCCGCTTCGCCAAGTGGCTGGCAAAGAGCAGGTTCGCCAGCTTGGACTGTCCGTAGCTCGTCCACGCACCGTACCCGCGCTCGCCGCTGAGATTGTCGAACTGGATGCCCTCCTTAGGCGCGCCGTTGTGGGCGTCGCTGCTTACCATCACGACGCGCCCGTTCTCCGCGAGGGTATCGAGAAGCGACGTGACCAAGATGAAATGGCCGATGTGGTTCGTGAAGAACTGAAGCTCGTAGCCGAGTTTCTGGTTGAGTGTAGGCAACGCCATGATGCCCGCGTTGCAAATGATCGCGTCGAGCGGCCGTCCGAGGGCGACGACGCGCTCGACGCACGCCTGCACGGAGGCCGGATCGGAAAGCTCGCACGCGACGGCGGTCGTCTCGCCACCCACGTCATCACAGGCGGCCTGCGCTTTTTCCACGGTGCGTGCCGCAGCAATGACATGCGCGCCCCGCTTTGTAAGCACGCGGAGCGTCTCTTTGCCGATGCCGGAGTTGGAGCCGGTCAACAGAATTGTTTGCCCGCTCAAATCGAGCCCCTCGGTGACGGACTCCGCAGTGCTTCCGTA
>QMMB01000284.1 GCA_003647035.1 Deltaproteobacteria bacterium
ATCTGCACAAGCGATATCGTAACATGCGAAAAACCACCCTGCAGGCCTAAGTTCAGGGTGTACCACAAGCCCATACAGCCCTTAAATTAGCCCTTAGAGGCTTAATTTATGGTGATCGAACTTGCATGACAACTCTAGTCTGCGAAGATCAGAAAGGAAAGTGGAGGTGAATTTTTCCTTTGGAGCAGTTCATTCTTCCATTCATCATTAGACCCTAAACGGATTTTTTTGTTCGGAGTGACACGAGAAACATGCCCTACACACGTACTATTCTTCGATTTATGACGCTTGCGTTCGGTCTTTCACTGGCGGTTGCGTGCGGCGACAGCGGCGATGGCCCGCCTCGGATAGAGGCCTGCGAGGCTTTCTTCGTCGGCGATGCCATCTGCGCGATTCCCGACTTCGATGTGCGCGCGAAGCTCGAGGGTTGTGCGGGCGATCCCACGGCGGGCGGCTGCCATGCCGGGTCCAATCGCATCCTCACCGTCATGGAGCTCGACCTCACGAATCCGTCGTCTACCGTCGAGGGGGAGCTTACGCCGCTCATCGACATGCTTTCCTCGAACGGCAGCTACCTGCTCGATTCCGAGGACGCAAACTGCAGCTACATGTTGCGCAAGCTCACCAGCAACCCGGGGATTGGTTCGCGCATGCCGCCGCCGCAATCGACCGAGTCCATTTGGAGCAACGACGAGATCGAATGCTTCCGCGCGTACGTCCAGCAAACCTTTGGTTTCTGAGCCGCGCCCTAGCTAGCCACGTTCTGCGCGGCGGATGCCGAGGTTGACGATCTTTTGGAGCAAGGCGGTGTACTTGAGACCGACCGCTTTGGCTGCGCTCGCAAACTCTTCGTCTTGACCAATGTCGGGGTTGGGGTTGGCTTCGAGGAAATAGAGGTCGCCTGACTCGTGCAAGCGGAAGTCGATTCGCACGCAGCCGTCAGTGCCGAGGCGCCTGCAGATTCGGCGCGATAGCCTGGCGATTCGCCGCTCCATCTCCTCGGACAGCCCTTTGGCGCGGCCAATGCTGACGCCGTGCTTCGCCTGGTACTCGAGGTCCCACTTCACTTTGCGGGTAGCGATTTTGGCGGCGTCTTCCGGGAGGTTGTCGAGAAAAATCTCCCAGGTTGGAAGCACTTGGAGCCGGTGGTTGCCCAGGACCGAAACGTACAGCTCACGCCCAGGGATGTACTGCTCGACGACCGCATCGGTCAGGATCTTGTGGTGAATGAACGCAACCCTTTCCTCGAGCGCCTTGTCGTTGTTCACCAACGACGCCTGCGCGATCCCGTAGCTGCCTTCCTCGATGAGGGACTTCACGATGAGCGGGAATTCGAGCTGCCGTGGTCGTCTGATCTTCCGGTAGCGCGGGAAGACGCGGAATCGCGGCACTTGAATTCGGTGGTACGCGAGGACTTTCTTTGAAAGCGCCTTGTCGCGGGCGAGAAGAAGGCCACGCGGAGTGCACCCGGTGTACGGGGCGCGCTGCAGCTCCAGGTATCCGACGACGTGTGCATCGAAGATCGCCTGCCCGTCGAACTCTTCGAGGAGGTTGAATACGACGTGCGGCTTGAACTCCTCGATCGCGGTTCGGAGCGGCGCGAGCTCATCGCTCAGACCGACCATCACGACTTCGTGACCAAGCTTACGTAGCCCCCCACGCACGTCGAACTCTGTTTTGAACGGGGCGATCTCTGCAGGGGAAAGCTTGCTGATGTCGTCGGGTGGGATGAGGCTCTTGTGCACGAGAACGATGATTCGCCGTCGCTTTAGAGTGGATGCCATGTATCCCGTCGGTGCAGCAGGTGCACCGTGTGCACCGTCAACATGATTGCGAAGTCGAGCTTCGTCTGACGCTCCCCCTTGATGAGCCGCAGCCTAAGCTCACGACACCGGCCCATGATATCACGAAGCACCTGGTCGACGGTGAACTGATATTCGCCGGTGAAAAGCGAGATTTGCTCTCGAATTTGCCGGCGATTGCGGCGCAAGAACGATGCAGCCGTCTCGCTGTTCCGATAGCGCGCCGAGTCGCTGAAGATCTTGAGCAGGTCCCGATCGTACTCGTCGGTGAAGCCGGGGCTGTAGTGGTCTTGACGCCGTTCGTAGTGACGTCGCAACGTGTGCCGAAGCCGAGGTAAGGAGTACGGGCGTGCACGCGAGCTAACCTGCGGCCTCTTGCTAGAGAGGTCCGCGACGAGCTCGCCGATGTACTCGAGCTTGCCAAGGGCAGACGAGTTCTCGTACTGCCGTCGCCAATTCGAGCGGGGCGCGAGCCAAACGGCGAACGTCTCCGCGAAATCCTCCACCGGATGAGCCTGCGCGTACCAGCCGTCCAAGTGCTCGACGAAACCCTTGCTCGAGGGATTCGGCCGATAGAAGTCTGGGTAGGGTTCGGACGCTGGTCCGAACGCGTGCTGCCAGAGCTTGCGCCGCTGAAGGTTGTAGGCGTGCTGCAAGGCGTGACCGGCTTCGTGCCGAAGGAGGCGCATGCATTCCATCCGCGTGCCGCCTTCGACCTCGAACATCATCTGTCGTTCGAGACGAATCAGGCGCGGGTGCGCCAAATAGAAAGGGATGCCGATGCCGGGAATGCCGTCGGGGGAGAACCACTCGTCACTCAACCACGTATGAATACGGAAAGGTCGAAGGCCGGATGCATCGAGCTCTTCGCGGAGCCTCGCGACGCAGTCCTCGAGCCACGTGCCTTCCACGCTGAGGTCGAGCTCGCTCAAGCGAACGTCGAGGAGCTCTTCGGTCGGTAGATTCTGCCAGTCGACACGCACAACCCGAGCAGCTTGACGGATCTAGTGAGGGGCTACCAGGGCAGCCGTTCGCCGTTTGCGTGCCAGAAGCCGCCCGAGTCCGCGAGCTGAAGCTCGTCGATGCGTGCGATCAAGCCTTGGGCCGACTCCGACACCGGAATGCCGTTTCGTCCGGTCATCTCGGTGGCGACCGTGCCCTGGTGCAGGATTGCGACCGCGACGCCCTTGCTGCGAAAGTCGTGCGCCAGGTTCACCCCGGCCATGTTCAACGCCGCTTTCGACATTCGATAGCCGTAGAAGCTGCCCGAACCGTTGTCATCTATTGAGCCCATCCTGCTGGTCATGATGATGATCTTGGAGCCCTTGCCGAGGTGGTGCTGCAATGCGGACGTCACCTGCAGCGGGCCCAACGCATTGACCTCGAATTGCCGGCGGATCTGATCCAAATCGAGGTCGTCGAACGTCTCGTTTTCGAAGATGCCGGCGTTGTTGATCAGAACGTCCACCTGGGTATCGCCGAGGTCCCGCGACACTGCCTCGAGCGCCGCCTGGTCGGTTACATCGACCCCCTCGAAAACCTGAACCCCGAGCGCGTCGAGCTCGCCGCTCGTCTTGCGGCAGAGCGCCAAGACAGTGTCTCCCCGCCCAGCGAGCTGCCGGCTGAGCTCGAGACCGCTTCCCTTGTTCGCGCCTGTGATCAGTACCGTTGCCATGAGCCCTTCCTTGGTCGGAAGGTATCATAGCGCCGCTACCGAGTTGTCCAGTGCGACAAGGTCATTGGATGGGCACGCAGAGTCGATCCCCCGCGATGAACTCGCACCCGAAGCCCGCCGGTAGATCGCAGTCCGCGTCGATTTCGCATCGCTCGACGCAGACGCGCGAGGTGATCGGTCCCCCAAGGATCGCGTGGTCCACGCACGCACCAGGCAGTCCGTTGAACTCGGACACAGGGCATTCGAGGTCGTCGAAGCAGTCGACCGTGCAGATCGCGTTCACGTAGTCGGTGTAGCGATCGGCCGGCAACGCGAGATCTTCGCAGAATCGGTCTCCAAGACACTCGGCGCTCGAATAGCAAACCTCGTAGGTGCGCGCCGCTGGATACGGCTCGAGAATGTCATCGTAGTCGCCGATGAAAATGCAGCCGGAAAGGCTCGTCGCAGCGAGCGCCGCCACTAGCCAAGCAAGACGTATGTTAGTCAGAAACCCCATAGCGAAAGTCCTCTCTTCCCACGTGGACGTTCGCCATCCGCTCCCCATTCAAACGGGGCGCAGGACCTTCAATTGATGGGCTTCTTACTTAGTGCCTAGATGCTGACGTGAACTTCGTGGCCCTCGTAGGCCGCAATGCCTTCATCGACCATGTGACCAAGCCCCCGTGCCAACACGAGGAGCGCGCGGGCGATGGCGAGCTCATCGCCGATCATGGGGCGGTCCGGGTCATCCGGATTGCGCTGGGCCTTTCCTGTGGCGGCCAGCTCCTCGCCGCCGATGACGAGGCGAGCCGTCGCGTTGGTCGTGTTGCCCTCCTCGATGACATCAAGGCTTACTGTGAACCCCTTTGACGTGGCCATGGGATACCTCCTCGAGCGTGTGATGAATATACGGAATTCGAGCGGTTCAGTCTATGGTGGCGCACCTTGGCTTGCGACGCTGCAAAATCATGGTCAGGCTCGGCGGAACATGCGTATTTCGAGCGTTGTTTTGGTTGGATTGGCATTCACCCTCGCGGGGATTGGCTGCAGTAGCGGCAGCGACGGGGGAAGCGGCGGTAGCGGTGGTGGACAGGAGCCGGACTGGACCATCGACGCGGGTGCGTTGAAGCTGCTCGTGACCGAGTCTCCTTGGAACATGGCCTTCTTCGACGCCGAGGGAAATTCGCTGCTCGTCGAGCTGCCATCCACAGGCGATGGGCCAAGCGGTAGTTTGGCGATGCACCTCGGTCCGC
>QMMB01000285.1 GCA_003647035.1 Deltaproteobacteria bacterium
AAGCTGATCCCAACCGTCTGGTCCACTGCATCAAGCTCGACCGAGAGCTCCCCGGCCTTGCCAAGCCGCCGTTCCCCAACGAAATGGGCCAGCTCGTCTTCGAGAAGGTCTCGAAAGAGGGCTGGGATCTATGGCTCCAAGAGAGCGTTCGCTACATCAACACGTATCGGGTCGACCTCTCTTCGCGCGCCGGTGCCGAGTTCATGTTGAAGCAGCTGCGAATCTGGATGGGCCTCGAAGAGGGCGATCAGGCAGCCACCGCGTGGACGCCGCCAAGCGAGTAAGCGAACCCCGGCCGGCCAGCTGTCTTGTCCTACTGGCCCTACTGGAAGTTCTGGACCGACCAGAAGTCTCCATTGGCGGTTTCGTAGAACCCGCAGGCGACCATGCTGTAGGATGGGTTTGTCATGTTGATGTAGTGCCCATGTTCGGAGAAGGGCTCCCCGGGGCCCTCGTCCCACATGGCTTGCAGGCAGCCGTTGATGACGTGCTCCGTCGAGTTCCACCCAGGGCACTCGTTCTGGGCCCAGCCGCGAGGTGAGCAGATGTCATCGCTGAAGCCTGCGTGCGCGCTTCGCGTGCTGTCGTATTCGGAGTGTTGGTCCGCGCATCCCTCAGCAGCGTTCCAGCGCTGGAGCGGCGGGAGGCATTGGCATTCCCAACGAAGTTGGTTGATGCGCGTCACGCAGTCGGCGTAGGGATCGCCGCTGCTGGCAACGGGCTCGGGCTGACAGTTCGCGATCGGTGCGTCGAGTGGGCCACTGCTGCAGTCCGCTATGAATCGCAGATCGCCGGACGCTTCCCCCGTTCCGCCTCCGCTGTCGGGACCCTGGAAAAAGTCGCCGCACCCTGCGGCAAGCAAACAAAGTGTGAGTAGTGTGGTCTTTGCGATACGCATCGCGCCCCCTTAGTCGAAATTCTGAACGCCCCAAACGTCCCCCGAGAGTGTCGTAAAAAAACCGCAGGCGACCTGCGTATAGGACGTCGAGGCCATGCTCTCGTAGTGGCCGTTGACCGTGTCCGGGTTACCGTCCTCGGGACCTTCTTCCCACATCGCCTGCAGGCATCCGTTGACGATCTGGTCGTTCGATGGCCAACCCGGGCACTCGTTTTGTGCGCGCCCGCCGCTGCCGCACGGCATGTCCGAGAAGCTCGCGTGCACCCCGTTGACGCTGTCGTATGCGGCGTTGCTGTCGGTGCAGGCCTCGCCATCGACCCATCGCGCGAGCGGGGGAAGGCACTGACACTCCCACCGAAACTGGTTGATTCGCTCGACGCAATCCGCGTGCGCATCGCCGGTGCTTGCCAGGGGTTCGGGGCTGCAGTTGGCGATCGGTGTTGCGAGCGGTCCGTTTGCGCACGGTCCCGCATCGCCACCCATGCCAGCGTCCATTTGTGAGCCACCGTCCGGCACGCTGGCGTCATCCTCGATCGATGCGTCCGGTGGTTCCGGGGGCGCGCCCGCATCCGCCGTGCGTTGAAGCCCGACATCGTCGCCGGTGCCGATGACACCTTCACACCCCAGCGCCAGCGCGAGCAGCGCAACAAGCCAAGCACGAGTCCCCATAGCGTTTTCAGGGTAGCAATTCAGGTGTGGACGCCCAAACGGGTGAGACATTTGCTTACATGGAGTTGCGCACCGCGACTACGGGAGAAAACGGGATCTCACCTCTGCCGGAGGCAGCGGGCAGTGATCGTACTTCCCAAAGACGCGGTATCTGGTCCGGGCGATGATCCCGTAGAAGAAGTCGGTGAACCACGCCGGCAGGAACCGGAACCACGACAGCGCCTTGGCCGGATAGGGCATCTGTTGCATGCACAGGGCGGCCGCGCGTGATCGTAGGAACACCTCGCCCCGCCTGACGTAGACCAACGTTTCGATCTCGGTTGGGAACTCCCGATGGATCTCTCTGGCGAGCTCGGCGGTCTCGCCCTGCAACGGAGCAAAATGAAATACCTGCTCTTGGTCCACTCGAAGCATGGCTTTGACGATGCCGTTACACATCGCGCACACACCATCGTAGAACAGCAGGTGCGGCGGGAGCTCCTTCATCGAGGTTCTAATAGCAGAAGCCCAGCCTTTCGTGGGCCGGCGACTTCCAGGCGATCCGCGGCTTGGGTTCGGGCCGGCCGTCTCTCTCCGCCTGAGCTCTCGCAGCACCTGCGGACGAATCGCAGGGGTGTCAGGGGTTACACGCTGGCAGGAGGGGGACTAGGATTGCTCAGTGACCGCTGGCGACTGAAAAACGAGGTCTATCTATGTCGGGCTCCTGGGAAAAAACGGCGTGCATTCTGTGCGAGTGCAATTGCGGCCTCGAAGTTCAGATTGGAGGCCCGGGCAACCAGCACTTCACGCGTATTCGTGGCGACAAGGCGCACCCCTCATCGAAGGGATACGCGTGCGAGAAGCCGCATCGGCTAGACTATTACCAGAACGATCCCGATCGCCTCACGGCGCCGCTTCGCCGCAAGGACGACGGGACCTTCGAAGAGATCGATTGGGACACCGCGATCCGCGAGGTCGCGGCGCGGCTGGCCGCGGTTCGTGACGAGCACGGTGGGGAAGCGATCTTCTACTACGGCGGTGGGGGCCAGGGTAACCACTTGCCGGGGGCGTATTCGACGGCCACTCGCCGTACCCTCGGGTCGCGATACCGGTCGAGCGCTCTGGCGCAGGAGAAGACCGGCGAGTTCTGGGTGGGCGGACGCCTGATGGGCAACATGACTCGCGCGGACTTCGAGCACTGCGAGGTCGGTATCTTCATCGGGAAGAACCCATGGCAGTCCCACGGCCTGCCGCGCGCTCGCGTCACGCTCAAGGAGATGGCCAAGGACCCCAATCGTACGATGGTCGTCATCGACCCACGTCGAACCGAAACCGCCGCAATGGCGGACATTCATCTACAGGTGAAGCCGGGCGCCGATGCCTGGTTACTCGCTGCGCTCGTGGCCATTCTCGTTCAAGAAGATCGCATCAACCATGCGTGGATCGCGGAGCACGTCGACGGCGTGCAGGACGTGTTGGCTGAGTTTCGCGAGATTTCGGTTGCAGCGTACTGCGAGGTGTCGGGCGTACCCGAAGAGCTGGTTCGCGAGACAGCGCGTCGTATCGGTACCGCCGAGAGCGTGGCGATCTTCGAGGATCTCGGCATCCAAATGAACAAGCACTCGACCCTCAACAGCTATCTCAATAAATTGCTGTGGGTGCTGACCGGCAATTTCGCGAAGCGTGGAGCGCAATACGTGCCCGCTCCGATCGTCGCCATCACCGGCAAGCTCGACAAATTGGGCGCCGGCGTGGAAGCCAAGCGGAGTCCGGTCGTCGGGGACCGCATCATCTCCGGGCTGACGCCGTGCAATTCGATTCCCGACGAGATCCTCACCGATCATCCGAAGCGCTACCGAGCGATGATCGTGGAAAGCGGGAACCCCGCGCACTCGGTGGCTGACAGCCAACGCATGCGCGAGGCGTTGAGATCGCTCGACACCCTCGTCGTCATCGATATTGCGATGACGGAAACCGCGCGACTGGCCGACTACATCCTGCCGGCCGCGACCCAATACGAAAAAGCCGAGGCGACGTTCTTCAACTTCGAGTTCCCGGAAAACTATTTCCATGTGCGGCATCCCGTGTTCGAGGCGCCGGATGGTGTTCTTCCGGAAGCCGAGATTCATGCCCGGCTTTGCGAAGAGCTCGGGGCGTACACCGACGAGGATCTCGAGCCCCTACGCGCGGCGGCCAAGCTCGGGCGCGCCGCTCTGCTTCCCGTGTTTTTCGGGAACGTCTTGAGCAATCCAAAGCTCGCTCCTCTGGCACCCGTCATTCTGTATCGGGTACTTGGGCCGCACCTTCCGGACGGCTTGGCGTCGGCGGCGGTCGTTTGGGGCTTGGTCCACCAAGCTGCGAGAGCCAACCCAGGCTCGCTTCGTCGGGCTGGCTTCGATGGCGATGGATTCGAGCCAGCAGAGAAGCTGTTCGATGCGATTCTCGGGAGCCCCTCGGGCGTGGTGTTCGCGGTCGACGAGCAGGATGAGAGCTGGGCCCGGATCCACACGCCGAACGGCAAGATCCAGGCGTCGATCCCCGATCTCTTCGACGAGCTACGGAGCCTTGCCGATGGGAGCGAGAGCGCTGGCGATGCGACGTTCCCGTTTGTGTTGTCTGCGGGCGAGCGACGCTCGTTCACCGCGAACACGATTCTGCGGGACCCGGAGTGGCGAAAAAAGGACCCCGAGGGGTCGCTTCGCATCAGCCCGCAGGATGCCGCGCGCCTCGGCATCGCCGATGGCGTTCACGTTCGACTGACGACGAAGCGCGCATCGGTTGAAGTTGCGATCTCGGTGTCGGGCATGATGCAGCCTGGCCACGTGTCGCTCCCGAACGGGCTGGGTCTCGATCACACGTCCAATGGCGGCGATCGCGTTCAAACCGGCGTCGCGCCGAACGAGCTGACGGCGAGTGAGGACCGGGACTGGCTGGCGGGAACTCCCTGGCACAAGCACGTCCCAGCGCGCATCGAAGCACTCGCTTAGCGGGTGACGTACTCGCATAGAGCGCGTTAGACTCCGGCGAACGTGTACAAGACCCTTACCGCGCAGGCGATTCACTACTTCGCACGGCCGCAATCGCGGGTGCTTCGCGAACCATTGAACAACCCGGCCGCGTGGAGGGGGAGCGAAATCACGCAACGCGACGA
>QMMB01000286.1 GCA_003647035.1 Deltaproteobacteria bacterium
CGTTCCCTTGGATCGCGTTGGTCCCGGCGGCTCTGATGGTCTGTCTCTCGATTCGATCGCGATCCGACCGCGATGGGCGCGGCGAGATGCTGCTGTTTCTGGCCATGTGGCTGCTGTCTTCATTCGTGCTCTTCAGCACGATGGTCACCAAGTACCACCACTACATTCTTCCCGCGATCATCCCCGGGGGCATCTTGATCGGGATCGCACTCGCGCAGTGGTGGGGTCCGAAACGGCCCGTTGCGACACTGCTTGCCGGTGCGGCAGCTCTGTGCATGGTGACGGGGTTCGCATGGCTCAGCGGAGATCCGCGGGGAATCGTCCCCGAGGACGCGATGCACGCCGAGAATTGGGTCCTTCGACAGGCGCAACCGATGCTGGCGGGCGCACTGATCGGCCTCGGCGCCGCGGTCGCCTGGCTCGCGCGGCGAGATTTGACCAAGGCAGAGACCAAGCTGACCCCTTTGCGCTCGAGCACGGGCCTCGGCGTCGCGTTGCTCATCGGCGCCTGCCTGGTTGCGTTCGTCGGACGCGATCTGAGTTGGGCGACCTCCGCCCGTCCCCAAGGTAACGAGCGCCTGATCCAACTCTTCGTCTACAACTACAGCCGACCTTGGCCCGAACATCTGGACTACCGGGCCATTCTCACTGGGTTCGCGGTCGCCGCGAGCGTCGCGACCGCAGCAGCGGCGTTTCGTTACTGGCGCCCGGTTGCCACGCGCGCCTTGGTAGGCGTGGCCGTGATCTTTTGTGGATGGGGCTTGAACGTCTACATGGTCGACCTCTCCGACCACTGGGGTCTTCGAGATCTCGCTCAGCGATACTACGACGCTCGACAGAGCCCGGAGGAGCCACTGCTCGCGTGGCAGATGAATTGGAAGGGCGAGAACTTCTACACGGGCAACCGCGTGTATGTGTTTGCCGAGACCGACAACAAGCGCATGCGCAAGTGGCTTGCCGAAAACGAAGATCGCACAGCTTACGTCGTCCTCGAGCACAAGCGGCTCGAGAGGTTCCGCAAGCTCGTCGCAGGCCGGGAAATCCGGGCGCTCTCTACCAAACGCGACTGCAACAAGTTCCTATTGGTCGAGCTTGAGATCTGAGCCCCAAAGGGTTTATACCGGTGGTGTGCTCGCCGAAGAGCACTGTGACCCTCCCCGATCTGTAGGTTTCGGACGTACTGAACACCAAAAACTGGACCGATTATCAGTACTGAGCGATCTTCTTCTTCCAATGCAAAATAACCAAGAAAAACTAGGCTGGCGTCTACTCGAGACGCTGTATGACGTGGGCCGGGCCGACATCCAACCCACCCCCGCGATCCTCGCGACCTGGCTCGATGTTCCGGAAACACATGTTCAGGAACTGCTGTTCAGGCTCGATGCCCAGGGCTTGGTCGACGAAGCAAGATGCCGACTGACCATGCAGGGGCTGGTGCTCGCCGTCTCATTGCACGGCGCCCAGAGGCTAGCCCCCCTATCGGCCGCCGCCTGAGCCTGCCTTGACAGTGTGAAGGGCACCCACTATCTCGCCCCTCTCTTCTCTCGTTTTCTTTTGCGGAAGTGGCGGAATTGGCAGACGCGCATGATTCAGGTTCATGTATCCGCAAGGATGTGGAGGTTCGAGTCCTCTCTTCCGCACCGAGTGCCCCTTTAGACACTGCGTATCTCTCTAAGGGGGGCCTCCCCTCATGAGACTGTAATTTTTTCATAGTAGCCGCATGTTCTGCATAGCTGCCTGGGACCGCCGCCGACCGAATAGCCTATGATTTCGCTTTATTAGCGTCCTCTCGTTTTCGGTACGGGTGTTGCAGCTAAGCGGGGTGTGCCTGGGGAATCTAGAAAGAGACGCGGAGGGTTCACGCTCGTCGAGCTGATGGTCGTCCTGGCGGTCATGGGGGTTCTCGTGAGCGCGGCTCTGCCAAGTATGAGTGCGGGTCTGGCGGATCGTCGGGTCGCGATGATCGCCCGCGACGTCGTGTCGCTGTTTCAGCGCGCACGATACATGTCGATGGCTTACGGCCGCGCACATCGGGTGATCTACATGAACGATGGCGGAGCGGGTCTGAATAACGCGGATTGGGGCTTCGAGACCCTGCGCGGCACCGGGGGCGCCTGCTCGCTAGCCACCTTCGAGAACGTGGCCGGGATCGAGCTCGATGATGTGGACTGCGGCGGCAACTGGCGCTGCGTCGATTTCATTTACTCCCACACCTACGACGCCGACCCGTCGGACAACAGCACGGTTCGCGTCGCCGGATGGCAGAACACCGCGTTCTGCTACGAGGCAGGCTCGAACAATCAGGTGTTCAGCGACGCCGCATTGTTCTCCAACTGGCAAGCCCCAGACGCGCAGTCCGGGTTCGGGTTCCTCGTCTATCGCGAGGTCGATGGGGTCGCGATTGGCGTCGCTCGAAAGGTGTTGATTCCGCTCGGAACCGGATCCCCGAGAGTGCTGCGATGAGTGATCTAAGCCGACGCAAGCAAGCGGGTTTCACGCTGATTGAGGTGATGATCGCAATCGGCATCATGACCGTCGGCTCACTCGGAATCCTCTCGATGCACCACGCGGTGAGCGGCGCAAACAGAACCGCCCACGAGATGAACACTGCGCTTGCGATCACCGAGCGATGGATCGAGCGCATCGAGCGCGATTCCCTCTCGTGGTCGAAGCAGGGGTTGAACAGCAGTGAGCTGGTGGGCACCGCCTACCTGTCCGGGCTGGCAGGGACCGTGGGGGCCACGGATTGGTTCAGGCCCTCGCCCTCAGATACCTACGAACACTACGCATTCGACTACTTCGGCCAGGACACCAACACAGCCTCGGAGATCAAGTACTGCACCAACTTGAAGTTGAGTTGGCTCAGGCAAGGGACCTCGGCCCGGGTCGACGTTCGCACGTTTTGGTACCGCGCGGGTTATCTGACCGGGACCGCGACACACGCCGATTGGGTGTCGGGAAGCGATTTTCGAACAGCCGCCTGCGACGCTTCGACCGCCGACGGTTGGAACCTCGATACCGCCCCGAACGTAGACGTGGTCTTCGCCTCGACGGTGGTCACGTGGCTGAGGAGGGACTAGGCGTGAGAAGGAGCGGATTCACACTCATCGAGTTGATGGTCGCCATGGTCGTCGGCCTCACCGTCATCACCTCCGTGTACAGCCTCGGGTCGGCGATGAGCAGGCAGTTCTACGAGGAGCAACGCGTGGCGATCGCCCAGGGCACGTCGCGGGTCGCGATCATGGAGCTTCGCAGAGACATCTCGCGCGCGGGTCTCTACGGCTCGCCCAACGCCAGCCTCGAGTCTACCTGCGATACCGTCGCCCCGACTCTTCCGCAGCTCGGCGGTGGCACGGGCCCCATGGGCGCCTTTCAGTACTACGCGGACGAAGATCTGACCGTCCTCGACCCGAACAGCCTCAACAGCAACGTCCACGCGGACCGACTGCGTATTCTGACCAGCCTGTACCTGAGCGATCAGCTGCTGGTTCACTCCACGAGCACCGACGGCACCGTGATCGTTCTGCAAACGGGAAACCAGGCCTATCGCCGCACGTTCTCGTGGGGCCAGGTCGCGGGGCCCTTCACGAGTGGAGCCGCACCCAATTATCTGACCGGCGCGCTAGATTGGAACAGCGCTTGGAGCGGCGAGACCGCGAGTTGGAAGGGCATCGCTCAGAAGGGAGCGCGAGCGTTTCAGACCGGCTCGGTTCTGCACATCGAGACGCCGGAGGGGCGGCATTTTTTTCGCTCGGTGTTCGGGAAGATGGGTAACACGCAAGACGAGGTTCGGATCCAAATCGATACCAACTTTCCCCTTCCCGTCGGCACGGCGTGCCTTCCAGGGGCAGCTGAAGGTGCAACCATCGCGCCTCTCCAATGGGTCGAGTACGCGGTCGTCGACCCATTCGCCACTGGGACTGGGGACGTCGGGGCGGACTTCATGGATTGGGAAAGCATTTTCTTCATCGATACCTCGCCGGGCAATCCGGCGCTCTCCCTCAGAGATGCGGGCGCAAGCAGCTTCGAGGCGCCAAACCGGGTCCTCGTCCGCCGCGCCATCGATGCGGCGACCGGAGACGTGAGGCTCAACTCCACCCAGGTGGTCGCCGAGTTCGTCACCAACTTCGAGGTAAGCTTCCTACTCGACACGACCTCCGGCACTGCGGCGCCAACCCTGGATCCGTCCACCGGTTCGTCCGCCGAAAGCGATGTCAACGCCAACCCGCAACAGGTCCGGGCAGTGATCATCGAGCTGGGCATCCGCAGCCCGCTCGAGGATCCGACCGTCACCTACGGCGCGGTGAGCGATGCGGGAACGCGCTTCGAAGTAGACGATGGCCAAACCGGCTCCGCGCGGGTCCGGCAGGTACGCATCGAGATCCCGGTGATGAACGTGGCGCGGAGGAACCTCTGATGAGACATGCTCGAAAGCAGGAAGGCGCGGCACTCTTCATCGTTCTGATGATCATCATGGTGGGTACAGCAAGCGCCGTGTACGCCGCGAATACGGTCTCACACGAAGTGAGAGGCGCGGGCTTTGCCCGACAACACATGCAGACGCGGTATGTGGCCCGGGCGGGCTTGATCGGCGCCCTCGAGTGGTTCGACATCTTTGGTCCTTCGACGGTCCGTAACCTCACGCTGACGCCGGGGACTACGGAAGGCGTCGCATTCCCCCCCTGCACTGCCACTA
>QMMB01000287.1 GCA_003647035.1 Deltaproteobacteria bacterium
CCCGGCTTGCGTGGTGGGTCCCTCGTGCTACTCCGGGCGCTCCCCAGCCCAGAAAACCTGGCGTTTCGGGGCCATGGTGCACCTGATGAGCAACTCTCCCATCTCGATTGTAAAAGCGCGCTTCGGAGATGATCCGAAGAAGGCGAAAGAAAAACTGGTAGCCGCCGTGCAGAAGGTCGCTGGCAAGGACCTTTGGCTCGACCGCCTCAACGAGGAAAAGGGCCTTCAGCACGTGTCGAACCGCAAACTGCTCCATCTCGAGCAGGTGTTCGAAGCGATTGCCAAAGAGGTCGGTTCCCGCGACAAACTCATCGGCGAAATCGCGAAACTCGGGGGCCGCCCGAAGGACGAAGACTACAAGACCCGCTTGGCGGAGGAATCGACTCCGAGCTTGTGGGATCGGTACCAGGCGGTACAATCCAGCTCTTCCGGCAAGTCCGGCTCGAATTGAAGCACCGCCTCGGCATGACGCCGAGTCGGTCGCCCAATGAAAGAGTTTGCCATGAGTAAGAGACTGTTCTGCGGGGGGCTCGCATGGGCCACGACGACTGAAGACCTTCAGGAGGCGTTCGCGGCGTTCGGCGAGGTCACCGATGCGAAGGTCGTGAGCGACCGTGAGACGGGCCGTTCCCGCGGCTTTGGGTTCGTGACCTTCACGACGGAAGAGGCCGCGGCGTCAGCGCGCGACCAGATGGACGGAGCCTCGCTCGGCGGCCGCACCATCCGTGTCGATCTTGCGCAGGAGCGTCAGGAGGGCGGCGGCGGTGGTGGCGGCGGCGGCTACCGACGCTAGTTGTTCATCGTTGAAGTAACTCGAAGTACCGGGCGAGTATCGCGTCCCCCGCGAGCAGGTACTCCAACGCGCCGAGCGCGAGAAACGGGCCAAACGGCAGTTTGAGCATCCCGACGTGGCTGGCGTCGGGCTCTTCGGGTGCTTCGAGCACCTCCCCGTCGATGACCCGCTCCTCGATGTCCGGGGTGAGCCTGCGACCGGTGGCCAAGGCGAAGCCCGCGAACACGAGTCCCTGAATGGAGCCGGCGACGACACTGAACAGCGCGCCGCGCCATCCGAGGAACGCGCCGATCATCAACAAGAGCTTCGAGTCACCTTCGCCCATCCCGCGGCGCCCAGCGACGTGTTCGTAGCCCCACACGAAAATCACTTGAACGATCAGGTAGGCGGCACCCGCGCCGACAGCCGCCGAAAAGAGTCCTGGTTCGGTTCGAAAGGGTGCGCTCACGAGCCCGAGCGCCGCGCAGGGCAGGGTGACCTCAGCGGGGATTTCCATCCATGCGAGATCGACGAAGGTGGCGATCAGCAGGCCACCGGCGAAGGTGAAGTACAGGAGGGTCTCGACGGACGCATGCAAGAGCAACGTTCCTGGCTCGGCGCGCACGATCCAGAGCTCGGCGATCGCCACGCACAGCACCGCGGCCAAGAGCTCCACCATCGGGTAGCGCGGCGAGATCGAAGTTCCACAGCAGGAGGCCTTCCCGCGCAAGAGGAGCCAACCCACGATCGGCACGTTGTTCCAGGTACGGATCGGGGTGCCGCACCCCGGGCAATGACTCGGCGGCGTGACGACCGACATCCCACGGGGCCAACGGTAGATAGCGACGTTGAAGAAACTGCCCCACGCCGCGCCCCAGGCGAACGCCATCGCCCATACAACCCAGCGCCCCATGTCCCCCGCGAGCATTGCCCAATGCTACCAGCGAACAGAGCAGTGTCCGCTTTTTTACGCCCTAGTTGCGGGAGGCCGTCTGGGATGCGATTCAGGGACTGACCATGACCGGCGACGAAACAAGATCCGCCCTACGCGACTGCAAGCGGCTGGTAGTCAAGATCGGCAGCAGAGCCCTCTGCGCCGAAGGGGGCCGTTTTGCCGAAGTGGCTGCACAGGTCGCCACCCAGGTCGAGGCCGGCCGCAAGGTGGTCATCGTTTCCTCGGGCGCAGTCGCCCTTGGCAGAGCGCGGCTCGGCCTCACCGACCGTCCGAAGAAGGTCTCCTTGCTGCAGGCCGCCGCGGCGACGGGCCAGTCCCTACTCATGCGCGCCTATGAAGATGCATTCGAGCCGCTTGGCATTCACGTGGCGCAGGTCCTGTTGACACACGATGCGGTGACGGACCGAGACCGATACCTGCATGCGCGGGAGGCGATCGACGAGCTACTCAGGCTTGGCGTCGTTCCCGTCATCAACGAGAACGACACGGTGTCGATCGATGAGCTTCGCTTCGGGGACAACGATCAACTCGCCGCGATGGTGTGCACCCTCGTCGGAGCCGATCTCCTCGTGCTGCTGAGCGATGTGGTGGGCATCCTCGACGACCAAGAAGCGAGAATCCCGCTCGTCCGTGACGTTGCGGACATCGAGCATTTCATCAAGCCGCCGGAAGGCGACGTCGGCCTTGGCGGGATGCAATCGAAGGTCGAGGCTGCGCGCCGCGCCACGCTACGCGGTTTGCCGGTCGTGGTCGGTCCCGCTGCGTCGTCGCGCTTTCTCGACGAGCTCATGCAGGGCGGCGACGTCGGAACGTTGCTCCTGCCACACGGGTCGCCGCTGCCGAGCCGGAAGCATTGGATCGCGTACACGCTCAAGCCGCAGGGGCGCATCGTCGTGGACGCGGGGGCGTGCCGCGCGCTGGAGCAACGCCAAGCGAGCCTACTTCCGGCGGGCGTCGTTTCGACGACGGGTTCGTACAAGGCCGGCGATGCTGTACTCATCGTGAGCGAGTCTGGCAAGGCGGTCGCTCGCGGTCTCGCCCGTTACGGCGCAGACGCAGTGAACCGTCTTGCGGGAGGGCAGAGCCGGCAGATTGCCGAACGGATAGGCACCCATGCCGGCGATGAAATCGTGCACCGGGACGACATCGTTCTCGCCCATAACGGCGGCTGACCGGGGCGGATCCCGCTTGTCGCAAAAGGTGCTACCGTCACCGGCTATGAGTGATGACTTGACGGCCCTCGTCACGGATCTGGCCCAGCAGGCCAAGGCGGCGTCCCGCATTCTCGCGACGGCGAGCACCGAGCGGAAGAACGCCGTGCTGCGCCGTGCCGCGGAAGCGTTGCGCGGCGCCGCCGGGGATCAGGTGCTCGAGGCAAACGCCAAGGACATGACGGCCGCAACGGAGATGGGGATCTCCAACGCGATGCTCGATCGCCTGCAGCTCGATCGGGCACGTCTGAACGGGGTGGCCGACGGCCTCGACCAAGTGGCCAACCTGCCGGACCCGGTGGGCAGTGTCGTCGAGGAGCGCGTGCTTTCGAACGGCCTCCGCGTGGGAAGGATGCGGGCGCCATTGGGGCTCATTGGCATCATCTATGAGTCAAGGCCGAATGTGACAGCCGACGCCGCGTCGCTTTGCCTGAAGAGCGGCAACGCTGTCCTTCTTCGGGGAGGGAAGGAAGCGTTCAATAGCAACACGGCGATCGCCGAGATCTTTACGCAGGCGCTCGCCGACGAAGGCCTGCCCCCCGGGGCGGTCACGCTTCTGCCCACCACGGATCGACAAGCGACTTTGGTGATGATCGGTCTTGATGGTATTGTGGACATGGTCATACCGAGAGGCGGAGAAGGATTGATTCGGTTCGTAGCCGAGCATGCGAGAGTTCCTGTCATCCAGCACTACAAAGGTGTTTGTCACGTCTTTGTCGACCGCACTGCCGACTCGGAAATGGCCCTTCAGATCGCGCTGAACGCCAAGGTGCAGCGCCCGGGTGTATGCAACTCCATGGAGACGCTTCTGGTCGACGCCGATGTCGCGCCGACGTTCCTGCCGAGGCTGGGCGCCAAGATGAAAGAGCAGGGCGTCGAGATCCACGCCGACGATCGCGCCGCGGCGTACCTCAATGGGGTCAAGCGCGCGACCGACGAGGACTGGGACACCGAGTATCTCGATTTGATCCTGAACGTGGGCATCGTCGACGGCCTCGACGGTGCGCTCGAACACGTGGCCAAACACGGCTCGAATCACACCGAGGCGATCGTCACCGAGGACTCCGCCCACGCCGATCGCTGGTTGCGCGAGGTCGACGCGAGCTTGGTGCTCGTGAACGCCTCGACTCGTTT
Organism: Deltaproteobacteria bacterium; assembly: GCA_003647035.1. Taxonomy (GTDB): domain Bacteria; phylum Myxococcota_A; class Polyangia; order Polyangiales; family Houyiibacteriaceae; genus SG8-38. The sequence continues at coordinate 4,073 of QMMB01000287.1, forward strand.
CAACGACGGGTTCGCCCTCGGTCTCGGCGCCGAGATCGGAATTTCCACGACAAAGCTCCACGCCTACGGTCCAATGGGGTTGGCGGAGCTGTGTACTCTCAAATGGGTCGGCCAAGGCGAGGGCCAAGTCCGGCAGTAAAGGAGGAAGCTAGTTGGCTAAACAAGCAGACGGCGCACGACTGAAAACGAACCCGAGTCCCCCTTCGAACAGCGACCAGATAGCCGGCCGTGAGCTGGCTTTGAAGGTTGCCGAGGCAGCGCTCGACAAGAAGGCAGCAAGAATCGAAATCATCGATGTACGTGGCAAGGTGGACTACACCGACTACGTCATCGTGATGAGTGGGCGAAGCGATCGCCAAGTGGCGGCCATCGCGCGCGGAATCGAACAAGACCTCAAGCACAAGTATGGAGCGCGGTGCTCGGGGGTTGAAGGGCTGCCGCAAGGCAACTGGGTGCTTCTCGATTTCAGCGATGTGGTCGTGCACATCTTTCATCAGGACACGCGAGGTTACTACGATCTCGAGGCGCTGTGGCTCGATGCGGATCGGGTAGAGTTCGAAGGCCAAACGGCCGACGAGGGTTTCGTCTTTCCGTAGACTCTCGCGTCGTGCACGTACGAATCA
>QMMB01000288.1 GCA_003647035.1 Deltaproteobacteria bacterium
GATCAAACGGGACGGCACCCTCGAGTTGTCGCTCGAGACGGTCCCCATCCCGCGACCCAAAGACGACGAGGTGCTGGTCCGCGTCGACGCATCGCCGATCAACCCGTCGGCCCTCGGCCTACTGTTCGGCGCCGCGGACCCTTCGACCATGCGCTCGTCGGGCAGTGCGGATCGCCCGATCGTGACAGCGAGCGCTCCCGAGAAGTCCATGCGCGCAATGGCAGCCCGGGTCGATAAGTCGCTGCCGGCTGGCAACGAGGGCGCGGGCGTGGTGGTCGCCGCTGGCGCCGACGAGTCCGCCCAAGCGTTGATCGGCAAAACCGTCGGAGTGATCGGCGGAGCCATGTGCTCACAGTACCGCTGCGCTCCCGCGAAACAGGTGCTTCCCTTCCCAGATGGCACGACCCCGGCACAAGGCGCGTCCTGGTTCGTCAATCCCCTGACCTCACTCGGCATGGTCGAGACGATGCGCATCGAGGGCCACAAAGCTCTCGTACACACGGCCGCCGCCTCCAATCTCGGTCAGATGCTCCAGAAGGTCTGCCTCGCGGACGACATACCCCTCGTCAACATCGTGCGAAAAGCCGAACAGGTCGAGCTGCTCCGCGGCATGGGCGCGTCCCATGTCTGCAACTCGAGCGAACCCACCTTCATTAAAGACCTCACCGACGCGCTCATCGAAACCGGTGCAACGCTAGCGTTCGACGCCATCGGCGGAGGCACGCTGGCCGGCCAGATTCTCACCTGCATGGAAGCCGCCGCGAGCGCGACCGGCGCCGCGTACAGCCCCTACGGCTCCACCACACACAAACAGGTCTACATCTACGGCGGACTGGATCGCAGCCCCATCGTATTGACCCGCAGCTTCGGCATGGCCTGGGGCGTCGGCGGCTGGCTCCTGTTCCCGTTCCTCCAAAAAGTCGGCCCCGAAGCCGCCTACAAGTTACAGGCCCGCGTCGCCGCCGAAATCAAAACCACCTTCGCAAGCCACTACACCCGCGACGTCTCCCTCGCCGAGGCCCTGACCCTCGAAGCCATCGCGGTCTACGGCAAACAAGCCACCGGCGAAAAGTACCTACTCAACCCAAACAAGGGCCTCGCCTAAACACCGCGAGCCCCCATCTGCCGAAACCGCGCGACCAGCACAAGCCCCACGTACACATCGAACCCGAGGCACAGGGGAGGGTACCAACTCGGCACGAACCCTGGGTGACCGCCTGGGTGAAGCGCGACGTCCCAGAGCACGTGCAGCAGCCAGCCGACCCCCACGACCCGCTCAAAGCCCGCGCCCCCAACCCACGCGACCAGCCCCGAGCCCGCCAAGCCGCCGAGCTCGGCCCACGTCCACTCCGCGGACGCGCCATTGAACACGGCAAACCCCACGTAGATGAGCGCCGCGCCCACCAAGAAAGCCGCCCAAGCCCACACCTCGTACCTCGGAAACCGCTCCCGCCGCCGCGCCGCCTCCTTCGCAGTCAACCAAACCGCAAGCGCGCCTGCGCCCGCACCAAGGGCTACCCATGCGACGTCCATGCCCGGAGCCTACCGCATCGGGCGCGCGCAATCGCGCAACTTCTCCAGGTCGCGGCCGATAACTCGTTGAGCGTTCGCCGAAGCGCACTCCACACCCAAGTGATGGAAAAGTGTTACACTATGCACATGCCCACCCAAAAGAAGCGAATCAACATCACGATCGACGATGCGACGCATGCGGCAATTGAGCGCTTGGCCGACGAGCGCGAGGAGTCCATCTCGCGGACGAGTCTCCGACTCATCGAAGAGGCCCTCGAGTTCCAGGAAGATCGGCACTTCTCCAAGCTCGCCGATGCACGTCTCCAAAAGAAGCAGCGCCGAGTCTCCCACGACAAGGCCTGGGATTGACCTATCGCATCGAGTACCTGCGAAGCGTCGTCAACGACGACATCCCCCCACTCCCCAAGTCGGCCAAACGCCAGATCCGCCGCGCCATCGAACAGAAGCTCACTACCCACCCCTTCGAGCTTGGCAAACCCCTGCGCTACAGTCTCCGAGGCGCCCGCCGCTTGCGCGCCGGCGAGTACCGCGGGATCTACCGGATCGATCCCCCCGACCTCGTGCTGGTCGTGAAGATCGGCCACCGGCGCGAGGTGTACGAACAGTAGAGCCGAAGGCACGCCCTGCGATCCGCCTTGCAATCGCTGCACCCAGTGGGTACACCTCGACTCTGCGTGAGTGGGCATCATGCAAGGTGAGGTGGTGGTGTTGATGCGAACGATGTGCATGGTCTTGGCGCTGGTGGGTGTACTGCCGGCCTGTAGTAGCTCCGGTGGTTCTGGCTCCGGCGGGTCTGGCGGCTCCGGCGGTTCTGGCGGGGACAACTCGGGCCCCAAAACATTCATGGCGGGTGCCGCGAGCCGCAGTGTTCTTCCGACGGTCGACGAGGCGCGAGATTACCTCGACGACGCTCCCGGGTGGCCGCCACGTGACGAGATCGATCCCGACGACCCGGGCGTGTTCATCGCGGCCTGGGATCAGGGCGAGGTGGACGTCGGCAACGGTCGCGACGATTCCGCGTGGGTGCACGACGACTTGCGGACGACCGCGTTGGCGCTTTCGCTCGGAGAACAGCGCGCCATGATCATCATGGCCGACACCTATTCGTACTTCGGCGGCGATATCGCCGTGATGCTCGAACGAGTGCGGCCTCTCCTTCCGGACGATTGGTAGGACGCGCCGATCCTCGTTTCAGCGACGCACAACCACCATGGGCCCGATTCGGCGTTCAGCATCAACGACGATTGGTTCTCTCTCATGGTCGATGAAATCGCGGCGGCCGCGGTGGACGCGGTCGCGGCGATGCAGCCGGCCACCATGTCCTCGGCCACTGGCGATCACGGTTACGGAGCCGACGACGTACGGGACCCGGTCATCCGCAACACACTGCTGAACGTGCTCGCCATCGACGCCGCGGAGGGCGAAGAGTCGATTGCCACGCTCGTTCAGTGGACCGGCCATCCGGAGTCGACGCTCGGTTGGACGCCTCCCCCCGATGCAGCGAACCTCGAAGAGGCCTGCGCCATCAAAGGCTGGAGCGAGGGCGACTGCACCGCGAACGGCCGCTACCTCACTGCTGACTACCCCGGCGTCGTGCGGGTGCGCCTGCAAGCGAGCCGAGGCGGAGAAGTGCTCTTCTTCAACGGCCCCCTCGGTAGCCAAGTCGGCCCCGGAGCCGCGCCGACATGGGTCGTCGACGAAGACCACCCGGTGGGAGACGGGCTCACGGTCCCCGACGGCGCCGTCCCGCTCACCGAATGCGAGGACCGGCCGCCCTACCTTTGCCGCAGCTTCGCGAAGACGGAGTCCATCGGCACCGAGCTTGCCAACGCGGTAGGCCGGGCGATGGAGCAGTCGACGCCCACCACCGTCACCGAGCTCACCGTCAAGATCGAGAGCTTCTACACGAGCCTCACCAACATCGGCTTCAGAGTTCTGATCGCCGACGAGGACATCGGTTGGTCGTCACCGATCCTCTACAACTGCACCGGCAAGCCATACAGCGACGACAACTGCGTCGAGGACGGCGGGGAGATCATCGACGATCGCTTGCTCGCAGTCTTCGACAGTCAAATCGCAAAGGGCGACGTCATCGGGTCACAGATCGCGCACGTCGATTTCGGCAACGTCGGGATGCTCTTCATGCCCGGCGAGCTCCCTCCCGAGCTCGTGGCAGGCCTTCCCGATGACTTCGAAACCGCGGCACCCGACAAGTACTATCGTGAGCCGCATCTGCACGCGGTGGGCACGGACTACCACATCCCCGGCCACTTGCTGTCGCTTGTCGACGAGGAGGTGACGCTCACCGTGGGGCTCGGCGGGGACCAGATCGGCTACTTCGTTCCGGTCGCGGACTACCGACCCAAATGCCTCCCCGAGGCGCTGCTATACGCGTTCCCGGCGACCTGCGAGGACCTCTACGCCCGAGGCGTCATCGAGGGCGAGGATTGGATCAGCGGCGAGGTCTGCCAGCGAATCACCGAGGATGAATCGGCGCTCGAGGGATACGGTGACGACGCCCAAGCGGTGGTCGAGCTCTGCCGCTACGGCCAAGCGCTCGGCCGCGAGCTCGGGGAGCCCGAAGGCCACTACGAAGAAACCAACGCCGCCGGCTGGGACATGGTCGAGGACCTCTGGGAAGCGGCCAAGCGAATGTTCGCAGACTGAGAACGCCTCGGTGCCCGCCCCAACGTCCCACCACGTCACCATCCAAAACCTCCGCCTCCACTACACCCAATCCGGCTCCGGCCCCCCAATCCTCCTCCTGGCTGCGCGGCCCTGATTCGCAGGCGACAAATACCCCCGATCGAGCGTAAGCTCTCCGGTGGAGCCGCTCTATCGTCGGGGCGCTATTGGCTGCCACGCGCGCGACGTCGATGGCGTAGTTACGGTCGGCTCAACGATGCAGTCCTCGCCTCGAACCTCGCCATGCGTTTCAGACGTTCCCGCAGTGCCGTATTCCCTGCGCGAGCGGCCTCGAGCTCGAGGTAAAGGTCGTCAGGACCCACCAGTACGGCGAGCTTATCCCGACTAGCATCAAACCCATGGCTCTCGAGTTCCGCCAGCACCTTGTCCTGGGCAGTCTGCCAGTCGTGGGCACCAACCCGTCGTGCACTGGAGAGCTGTACATGCAGCTTTCCCGGCTCGCACCGCCA
>QMMB01000289.1 GCA_003647035.1 Deltaproteobacteria bacterium
ACGAACGAGTTGCTCCCGCATCGCGGCCGCGTTCGACGTGAGTTGCGCGGTCAGGCCGAGGCCCTCCTCGTTGAAAAATGGCGCCACGTCCTCTCGCTCCCGGATCAACTCCACCGAAACTGCCACCGCTTCGACCAGCCGGTCGCCAAGAGAGCGAAGCCCGCGTAGCTTCTCGTCTAGGATTTCCTCGAAGTCTTTTGCTACATGCACCATGTATACGTGCAGCAACGCTTCTTTGTTTGGGAAGTAGCGGTAAAGGGTCGCCCGAGCACAGCCGGCCGCTTCAGCGATCTTGCCCATCCGCGCTCCTCGAATCCCGTCGCGCGCGAACACTCCGCGAGCTGCCTCCAGAATACGATCGACGGCAAGCTCCTGTCGCTCATCGTTCAGCCAGTCCGCCGAGGAGCTCATGGCCTGGTTCCGTGTGTCATCAATGGGGCGAATTACACGAACTGTCTCACTGGTCAAACACAGATGGTCGCCAGCGCACTCACCAAACGCCGAGTCACAACCAAACTCGTCGCGACACGCGAGGCCGGCCTCGCCATCCAGGTCGAAGCCGTGGAGGCAGCGGTTCAGGTAGTGCTGTCCTTGAGCACGGCAGGAATGAGCATCATGTGAAAAAGCTTGCGCATGCTTTCTTCGTCAGTGGCGACTTGGCTGGGTGCATTGAGGTACGTCCACAGAACGCGAAGCAGCCACTCGATGAGCATGTCGATGTCGATGTCGTCGCGAAGCAGGTCTTGTTGCTGGGCGTTTGCGAACATCGGACGAAGGACGTTGACTCCGATTTGGATCATACCCGACGAGCCGAGCAGCAGCTTGCTTGCCGCGCTGGAGTCTAACGAGGTGACCAGCGAGGCGAACACCGGCCGCTTCGGAATCTCGCGCAGGGTGAAGAGGCAGCCTTCGACGAGCCAATCAGAGATCGTGTTGAATTGCGGCAGGAAGACCATCGCTTCCGCGGCGAGGTTTGCCGCTTGGCGCGAGGCGACACCAAGCAGGAGCGCGTCACGGTTCTCGAAATAGCGATAGACGGTCGCGCGGGACATGCCTGCGGCACGCGCCACGTCCTCCATCGAGGTCTTCTGCGGACCGAACTGCTCGAGACAGCCCTCGGCGGCGTCGAGTAGTCGTTCACGTACCGGCCTTGATTTGGTATCGTCAGGAACCGCAGCGGTGGCGATGCTAGCTGGCATTTGAGACAAATAACAGAATATGTTTCATGTGTCAAATCAAAAGCGGTGGCCATCGCGCGGGATTCGGGCGCTGATGAGGCGAACGATATTGAGCCAGTGGTAGGTCTCCACGGCAACGAAGGGCTTACCCGAGTTGAGGAACGCCACCGAAATGTCTCGCTCCGGGTCTGCCCACGCGAGAATGTTGCTGAGGCCGACGTGGCCAAAGGCCTTTCCACAGCGGATGCCGTACAGCCCGACCGGTTCGGTCCCGAGCATGAAGCCCATCGAGTAGGACAGGGGCATTAGGAGCGTGCGATCGACCCGGCCGGGGGTTTGCGGCGCGGTCGCTCCACGAACAGTGGATTCGGTGAAGATCCGATTGTCGTCGTAGACCCCGCCTGCAACGAGCAACTCGAAGAAGCGGCAGATGTCGTCGGACGTCGCAATCAGATTCGCCGAGGGCACAATCCCCATTCGGAAGCGCGGGTCGTTGGAAATGGCGATCAGCTCCTCGACGGAAACCCCTAGTGCTTTCTCGAAGATGTCTTTCATCGGCCAGATCAACTTGGGTCCGGTGCACGCGTCGATCGCCACTTCATCGAGCCGCGCCTCGGGCACACCGTAGTTGAAGTGGCTCATGCTGAGCGGTTCGGAGATCTCCTCGTGCAGGAACTCGCGAATCCCGAGCCCCGAAATGCGTTTGATGAGCTCCGCGAAAATGAAGCCGCTGATGACCGCGTGATACGCGGGAACCGTCCCGGGCCTGTACGTGGGCTCGACCTCGTAAATCAACTCCAGGATTCGTTGTGGTTCTTGCAGGAGGTCGACGTCGACCACTTCAGGGGGCACATCTGGAATGCCGGCTCGGTGCGTGAGCAGGTCACGGATCGTGATCCGGTGTTTTCGGTTCCGGGCGAACTCGGGAATGAAGGTGGCGACCGGTTCGTCGACGTGAAGCTGCTCGCGCTGCGCCAACAAGTGAATGAGCATTGCGGTGACGGCCTTCGAACCGGAGAAGAAGTTGAAGAGTGTATCTGGTGTCGCGGGGATCAAGGGCGTGCCCTCCGGATCATCCGGCGAGTTGCCGCGTGCGTGTCCAATCGTGCGGTCGAGGATCACCTCGCCACGCCGGCGAATGCACAGGCCGAGCGCGGGATGGAAGCCGGTCTTGTAGAAGTCCACGACCGCACTCCAGATCGACTCGACATCGTCGCGGCCAAGCCCAACCGACTCCGGGTCGACTTCCGGGGCACCGAACGCCGTGACTTGAGCAGGGTCGAAGACGCGGACCCGCTTCGACCTCAGACCCCGTATCTCCCAACGCCTCACGCGTGCCTCCTCCCCAATTAACCCGGAGAAAAAAGGACTGTCCTCTTTTTCTTGGATTGACACAGTTGACAGTTTCTGTCTCATGTGCCAAACGGGGTCGGCATGTTGCCCCTCATCTACCCCGTGTTCAAAGGAATCGCCATGAACTGTTTTTCTTTCTCCGCACGCGGAGCGCACTTCCTTCCTTTCTTGGTTTCAGCGCTGATGGCGCTCTTCGTCGTGGGCTGTGGCAGCTCCAACAGTGGGACCGGCGGGTCTGCTGGCGCCGGAGGCTCGGGCGGCACAGGCGGCGCTGAGCGCCTCGAACCGATTCGCGCAGCAATCCCGATGCCTCGCCAGACAGCTGAAGAGCTCGGTATCGAGCCCTTCGTGGGCACGGCTGTGGTTTCGAATCCCACGAATCCGAAGGACATCCCTCCCCATCCGTTCCTCAACAACGGTGGCGACTCTCGCATCCACAACGATCACTACAACTCGGCCACCTACAATCGGGAGGGGCCTGCTGGCCCAAGCCTCGAGATCGTGACGGCTCAATCTGGCATCATCGCCGGCGTTTGCCCGATGATGGCGATTTTGGAGAGCGGTTATGTCATCGCAAGCTGTTTGGTCGCAAGCGACACGACGGGGCTACAGATTACGCTCACGATGTTCGACAACGAAAACCTCGATGTCGTTGCTGAGCGGGAACTTGGACTCAAACCGTTCGTGACGAATGCGGCCGGTGGCGCCTACTTCAGCATGGACAAGGACGAGAACATCATCATCGGCCCCCCGACCAATCGGCTGGAGCAGTACCACGTCGAAGTCGTCGATCGTGTGGCGCAGTTCGTCCAAGACTACTCGAAAGAGATCCCTGGGCTTCCTCCGGCCGTGGAGGTCGATGACCCGATGCTTCAGGATACCGTGGTCGACTACGAAGGCCGGATCTGGTTCATGGTGACGGATGGACGCGTTGGTTACTACGACGTCGAGTCCGACACGACCGAGATGACCGACCTCGAACAGGAGCTCCAGAACTCGATGGTCGTCGATGATCGAGGGGTCTACCTGGTGACGTATGAATCGACCTTCCGCCTTTCGGTCGCCGAAAATGGTCCAGTTCAGGTCGATTGGGAGGCTCCCTACGATCCCGGATCTGGCATCAGCGGGGTTCTTCCGGGCTCAGGCACCAGCCCCACACTTCTGGGCACCCGAGATGATCTGATTTCGATCGCAGACAACGCCGACGGTCAGATCAACCTGCTCGTCATGGACCGCGATCAGCCGAACCCCCCATTGTGTAAGCTGCCCGTCTTTCGCGAAGGCGAAAGCGCAACGGAGAATACCGTCGTCGCGTACGACGACGACATCGTCATCGTGAACAACTCCGGGTTCGGCGGACCCTTCGCGCCGGCACGAACGATGAACCCCGGCATCGAACGCTATCGAGTCCTCCGCGACAATGACGGCAACGTGACCGGCTGCGAGAACGTCTGGAAGAACACGACCTCGTTCGGCAACAGCGCTCAGCTCACCACCGGGAGCGGCGTCATCTGGGGTTGGGGCGCAGACCCCGACGTCACTGGTATGGACCTGTTCTACCTCACCGCAACCAGCTGGGAGAGCGGTGAAGAGATCTTCCGCACCTACATTGGCGATGGAAGGCCCTTTGACCCGATCACCGGTCAGGTCCACCTCCACCCGGACGGCACGCTCTACATGGGCGCGGTGCAAGGTGTCATCGCGATGCGCGACGCCGCCGAGTAGTCACAGGTCACCGTAGCACCGCTCGTAGGCTCGGAGCTGCGTCAGCACTGCGCGGCCCTCCCCAGACTTGCGCACGCTGAAGATGGAATCGCTGTTCGCTTCTGACCCGGGACGAACCTCCCATGCAAGGCTTCGAAAACCCTCGCGACTGACAGGGGAGGTCCAATCGACGCTCCCGTCACCGCCGTAGTCGATCTCTATGGTCAACATGGCGCTCGTCTCGACATCGGCAATCAACTCGATGCGCACGCAATAGCCGAAGCCTTCCGCGGCCTGTTGCGAAATAACAACCGGCGAGCCGACCAACTCGACGGCGTAGTCGTGCTCATGCCAGGTCGGTACCTTTCGGACGGCCCCCTGTGCGACGGCCCACGCGCAAAGCGTTTCCCCACACCAAAATTGAAACCCCGGATCGTCGATCACGTCGAC
>QMMB01000290.1 GCA_003647035.1 Deltaproteobacteria bacterium
ACAAACGCGGGCGAGCTCAACCCTGACGATCAAGGGCTCGGACACGATGGTGATTCTCGCCCAGACCTGGGCGCAGGCTTGCATGGACGCGAACCCAGGCAAGGTGCTCCAGGTTTCCGGCGGTGGCTCAGGCACCGGGATCGCTGCGCTGATCAACGGCACCGCGGACCTGGCAAACGCGAGCCGTCCGATCAAGGACAAAGAAAGAAAGCAACTCGCCAAGCGCCGCAACGCGGAGGCCCAGGAGTTCCGCGTCGCGTTGGACTCCCTCGCTATCTATGTCCCTGCCACGAACAAGACCGCATCACTGACGATTGCGCAGCTCAAGGGCATCTTCCGGGGCAAGACGACGAACTGGAAAGACGTCGGCGGCGAAGACAAACCCATCATCCTTTATAGTCGCGAGAACAACTCGGGCACGTACGCCTATTTCAAAGAGCACGTCCTCGACAACGAAGACTTCGCGGCAACGGCGCAAACCCTGCCAGGCACCGCTGCAGTCATCCACGCGGTCAGCAAGGATCCGAACGGCATCGGCTATGGTGGGATCGCCTATTCCGAGGGCGTACGGACCGTCAACGTAGCCCCAGACGGCGGTGAGCCCGTCGAGCCCACCATGCAGAACGCGACGAGCGGCAAGTACCCGCTGTCACGCTTTCTCAACATCTACAGCATCGGGGAACCGTCGGGTATCGCCAGGGAGTACCTGGACTTCGTGCTCTCGGCCAAAGGCCAGGAAGTCGTCGAGGGGATCGGGTACTACCCGCTTCCCAAGGAAGCCACCGCGGCCGCCGAGTGACAGAGCAAGTGCTCGACGCTGCTGAGCGTGCCCACGCCCGGAACACCCGGCGACGAATCACCCTCCGTCCGCGTCGGCCAGGAAGCAAATTGGCGAGCTCGTTTCGGACTCCGCTGTGGCATCGCGTGGCGGAACGCATGATTGCCGTGCTCGCGCTTACTGCGATCGCGGCGATCGCGCTGATCTTCATCTTCATCGCGCGCGAGGCCGTCCCGATGTTCTGGGAGCTGGAGTTCACGGAAGAGGTCAACCTTCGAGATCTCTTTTTCGCAAAGGAATGGAAAGGCTACGACGAGCCGGTATTCGTTTGGCAGCCAGTCGGCGAGCCCGCGAAATTCAACGTGGTTCCGCTCTTCGTCGGCTCGCTCAAAGTCACCCTACTCGCGATGCTGATGAGCGTTCCGCTTGGCATTGGCTGTGCCATGTTCGTTGCGCTCTACGCACCAAGAGCCGTTCGCGAAATCGTGAAACCCGCAATCGAGCTCTTGGCGGGCATTCCATCCGTCGTGCTCGGCTTCTTCGCCCTGATGGTGCTGGCATCGTGGGCGCAGGCGACTTTCGGCTTCCACTTCAGGTTGAACGCGGTCGTCGCTGCAATCGGCTTGGCGCTCACGATCGTTCCAGTGATTTTCACGATCGCGGAAGACGCGATCCAGAGCGTACCCCAAACCCTAACCGAGGCGGCTTTGGCGCTTGGCGCCCGCAAATATCAGGTCGCCCTGCGAGTCGTGCTCCCGGCCGCGCTGCCTGGCATTGCCGCTGGCGTGGTCCTGGGTTTCGGCCGTGCGATCGGAGAAACGATGATCGTGCTGATGGCCTCGGGCAACGCCGCCATCGTGGAGCTGTTCGACTTCACCACCAGCGTGCGAACCGTCACCGCGACGATCGCCGCTGAGCTCGGAGAAGTTGCCCAAGGGGATCCGCACTGGCGCGTTCTGTTCTTGCTTGGCGTGATGCTTTTCGCCGTAACGTTCGTCCTCAACATCGTCGGGGACCTGGCCATCCAACGCCTCCAGAAGAAACTGACGGCCTCGTGATGAGGTACACCAAAAAAGACTGGTTGCTCGCCGGACTAACCGGACTCTCGCTCGCGGTGATTCTGTTGCTTCTGGCGGTGCTGCTCGGACAGATCGTCTGGCACGGGGCCCCCGTCATCTCCGCGGAGTTTCTCACCGAGAAGCCGGGCCCCGACATGATCAGCGGAGGGATCTGGCCCGCCATCTACGGCACCGTTTTGATGACCTTGCTGATGACGCTCGCAGGGGTGCCCGTGGGCATCGCGACCGCGATCTTCTTGAACGAGTACGCATCTCCGCGCTCACGGCTCGCAAAGCTAGTGCGCATCGCGGTCAACAATCTGGCGGGCGTTCCATCGATCGTCTTTGGTCTGTTTGGGCTGGGTTTTTTCATCATTTTCGTTGGGGGAAGCATGGATGCGCTCCTCTATGACGACTCGGCGCCCGTCTGGGGAAAGCCCTCGATCCTGTGGGCATCGCTGACGCTCGCGGTGCTGACCCTACCGGTGGTGATCGTGACCACCGAGGAAGCCCTGAGGACCGTCCCCAGCGACATCCGTGACGCATCGCTGGCCCTCGGCGCCACCCGCTTTCAGACCGTCTACAAGATCGTCCTCCCCAACGCGAAGGGTGGAATTCTGACGGGCGTGATCCTCGCGGTGAGCCGCGGCGCCGGTGAGGTCGCTCCAATCATCTTCTGCGGTGCGGCGAACTTCCTTCCCTATCTACCGACCGATCTGCGCGACATGTTCATGCACCTCGGCTATCACGTGTACGCATTGGCCACGCAGTCGCCGAACGTCGATGCCGCGCGCCCGACGCTGTTTGGCACGGTGCTCGTCTTGCTCATGCTGACGTTCTCGCTCAACCTGCTTGCCGTGATTATTCGCTCGCGTTCGCGAGCGGCACTCCGACCATGACCGAGTCCAAACCAGCGGTCGCCGAAGCTCCCACGAATGCGAAGATGGAGACGCGAAACGTCAACGTCTTCTACGGGAGCAACCAGGCCATCAAAGACGTCGATCTCGATATCGCCGATCGCAGCGTCACCGCGCTCATCGGGCCTTCGGGCTGCGGCAAGAGCACCTATCTGCGCGCGCTCAACCGGATGAACGATACGATCGACATTTGCCGGGTAGAGGGACGTATTCTGCTGGACGGGGAGGATATCTACGGCAGGGGCGTCGACCCCGTGGAGGTTCGCCGCAGAGTCGGCATGGTCTTCCAGAAGTCGAACCCGTTCCCAAAGTCGGTCTTCGACAACGTGGCGTTTGGACTCCGAATCGGAGGCGAGAAGGACAAGGACGTCATCGCTCAGCGCGTCGAGGAATCCCTGAGAGGGGCAGCTCTGTGGGACGAGGTCAAAGACCGCCTTCAGAGCTCGGCGCTCGGCCTGTCGGGCGGACAACAGCAGCGCTTGTGTATCGCGCGATGCCTGGCAGTTTGGCCGGAAGTGATTCTCATGGACGAACCCGCCTCGGCACTCGACCCGATCGCGACCGCCAAAATCGAAGAGCTGATTCGCGAGCTGCGAGAACAGTACACGATCGTGATCGTTACCCACTCGATGCAGCAGGCCGCGCGCGTGAGCGATTCCACAGCGTTTTTCTACATGGGAGAGCTCATCGAGCACGACGAGACGGAAACCATGTTCACACGCCCAGCAAAAAAGCGCACCGAAGAATACATTTCCGGTAGGTTTGGATGATGTCGCGATCGAACCGACCAATGCGGGGTCACACCCATCAGGAGTTCGAGACGGAGCTGCGTAACTTGAAGGACCGACTACTGGCGATGGGCGGCCGATGCGAGCACATGATCGCCGACGCGATTCGGGCATTCGAAGAGCGCGACGAAGCCCTGGCCCGCGAGGTCATAGAGGCCGATCGCAGCATGGATGACGACGAGGTGCTGGTCGACGAGCAGGCGGTGCGGATTTTGGCGCTCCGGCAGCCGGTCGGCCGAGATCTGCGCTTTGCCGTCGCCGCCGTGAAGGCCTCGACCGATCTAGAGCGGATCGGAGACGAGGCGGTCAACATCGCCGAACGCGCGATCGAAATGGAACCTACGGATAGGTTGAGCCTCCCTGGCTCGAAGCTGCCGGAGATGGCGGGACGCGCGGGCGCCATGCTGCGGAACGCGCTGAACGCGTTCGTCGAGGAAGACGCAAGCAAGGCACGCCACGTTTTCCAGCACGACGACGCGGTCGATGACCTCTACACCGAGGTCATGGGACTTTGCCTCGACTACATGAAGGATCCCTCGCGAATCGCGGACGGCATGCGGATTTGCAACTGCGCGAAGTACCTCGAGCGCATCGCAGATCACGCGACGAACATCGCGGAGATGGTGATCTTCATGGTCGAAGGTCGCGACGTCCGTCACGGAAAAGGGTAGCCGCGGAGCTACGGGTAGCCGGCCGGCGGGAACACCTCGTCCGGAGGCTGGCACCGGAACAGGACCCCGGTCACCACGATGGTCATCCCATCCTCCAGGTCGGGGTGCGCCGGTTCCAACCGGGCATGCGTTGCGCCCCGTTCCACGGCTCGATCGAGCGCATCCGCCTTGGCGCGCTCGGCATTGCCGCCAACACCCTCGACAGAACCGAGCTTCTGACACCGCGGGGCCGCGTCAACCAGCACGACGTCCCGAGCCGATTGCGTAGGCGCTGCAGGCGTGCACGCCGAGGCGACGCACCAGGCCAGAGCGGCGGCTAAGCGGAGCAAGTTAGAGCGAGGCCTGGAGTTGCAGGCGGAAGGTCGTCGCTCCCTCGCTGAACACGTCTTCCCAGATCTGCGATACATCGGCCTGGATCTTGAAGGGATGGCGCGCAAAATACCAGCTCGTCGAAAACGTCACGGCGTA
>QMMB01000291.1 GCA_003647035.1 Deltaproteobacteria bacterium
CTGTCCGGGGGGCGCATCACGGATGCCTACGAGCAGATTGCCGAGCGCGTGGCTTCACCTGGAAAACGCGTGCTCGACGTTGGCTGCGGCACAGGAGGGGTTTCAATTGCTTGTGCCGCAAGGGGCGCACACGTGGTCGCGATTGATTCAAACGCCGGGATGCTCGACATCGCGCGCGCGAAGTCCGTTCCAGCTGCTCGGGGCGGTGACATCGAATGGATCGAGCTCGGTCTCGCCGAAATCGAAGATCGATTCGGTGAAGCGCAGTTCGACGCTATCGTATTCTGTCTCGTGTTCAGTGAGCTTTCGCCCGACGAACAGGCCTACGCGCTCGACATCGCACGCTCCCGATTGGTGCCTGCTGGATGTTTGGTCATTGCCGATGAGACCCTGCCCTCGTCGCGCCCCCGGCGCTTGTGGTACCAGATGCGCCGGCTTCCTCTGACCGCAGCCACCTACATCCTGACCCAAGCGAGCACGCGACCGGTCGAGCGCGTGGCCGATCGTATTCGTGATGCGGGATTCGGACGGGTTCAAGAAGCGCGCCTTTGGGGGGATGCGTTCTTCGTCGCACATGCGGTGCGTGAGGATGGCGGACGATGAAGCTGTCGCAGCTCCCACATTGGCTGCGAGACACCATGCTGCGGATGTTCCCGCATCGCGCACCCACCGGGATCGTCCGAGTCGGAAATCCGGGACGCAACTCCCCCGTGCTCGTCACTGGCAACTTCACGCTCACGATTCGACGATTGATCAACGTGCTGAGTGGTCACGACGCCTGGCTTCTGTGCGCGAACAGTAAAGGCATCAACGTTTGGTGCGCGGCGGGCGGTGGCCACCTCACGCATCACGACGTCATTTCCGTTGTGCGAACGTCACGGATCGGCGAGCAGGTCGATCATCGGGAGCTCGTCTTGCCCCAGCTCTGCGCCACCGGCGTCGAGCGGCGCAAGATCGCCGAAGTCACCGGATGGTCCGCGCGCTGGGGCCCGGCACGCCTGGAGGACCTCCCAGGGTTTCTCGGGCGACGGCTCCACGTGATCAAAGGCGAGCGGTTTGTTCGCTTTCCGCTCTGGGAGCGCATGGAGATGGCCTTTATGTGGTCGTGGGGGCTCGTTGCGGTGGCTGGACTGGTTGCATGGGCGATCGACAGCTGGGCGGTCGGCCTGTGTGCGGTCGCGGTCATCGTTTCTATCGTTGGAGGGATATTCGCGGCACTGCCTTGGCTCGTCGTCACGGGTCCAAGACGCTGGCTTACCTTTGGCGGATTCGCTGCAGGCGGTTTCGGGGTGGGTGTGGGCGTCCTTGCAGCGCTTGGATCGGCAACCTCGGCGCACCTCTGGCTGGCGGCCGGCGCTGCCAGTGTCGCAACCGCCGTGCTTTCCACCGATCTCGCTGGGACTACGCCCTGGTACGGCAGCTACATCAACACGTTTCACAACGAGGCGCACGTGGATCTCGTGGAAGAACGTTGCACGGGCGCCGCCGAGTGCGTGCAGGTCTGCCCCCGGGACGTCTTGGCGATGAACGGCTATCGCCGAAAAGTCGAGGTCAAGCGACCCGAGCAATGCATTCAATGCGGAGCATGTATCGTGCAGTGCCCCGAGGACGCCCTGCGCTTCCGCTACGACGACGGTCGCATCGTCGAGGCGGCAACGATTCGCCGCACTCGCATGAACATGGTGGGCCGCCGAACGGTCGAGTTGCCCGAACAGTAGAGCTCTAGGGGCATACGTGTCCCCATTTTTTGCCTGCACTATGCTAGAAGGCGAAGTCGAGTCGGATGAGCTTGGTAACCTTGAGTGCAATCGCAGGATTTGTTGGGGCCCTGAGCTTGGCCGTGTTCGCGTCGTGGCTCGCGTTCTCGTTCGGTCGGTGGCTGGGCGCGCGGGAAGCGCAGCGTGACGATCGGGAGCACGAGGGGCCTGTGGGTTCAGTCGTGGCTGCCACCCTCGGGCTACTCGCATTCACGCTCGCGATGGCATTCAACATGGCGCACACCAAGCACAGCGGCCGAAAGGCGCTGGTGCGTGAGGACGTCAAAGCGATTCAGATGGCCTATGACCGCGCGATGCTCTTGCCGCCCGAAGCGGCCGAGACCGCGCACGAGAAGCTCATCGAGTACGCTCGCATCCGCGCTTTCGACACGTTCTCCCAACCGGATGTACCCATCGCGACCATCATTGCTAGGTCGACAGACATTCAACACGAGTTATGGCAGCAGGCCGTCGCGCATCGAGAGCACACGCACGTCCGGTTCTACATGGACGCACTGAGTCGCTTGAAGAACGTACACGCCGAGCGAGTGACCATGGGCATGCACGACCACGTTCCCTTCTTTGTGTGGGTCAGCCTCGCGATCGTCACGGCGCTAGGCATGGTCACGATGGGCTACCAGGCGTCCCTTCTCGGGTCGAGGAGAGCGAGGGCGATGATTCCTCTCATTGTCGCCTTCTCCGTTGTGTTCTGCGTGGCGCTCGACCTCGACCGGCCTCAGCGCGGCGTTCTACGCGTCGATCAAAGCCCGATGATGCGTCTCGCCGACACGTTGCAGAACCAATAGTGTCCCCTTTGACCCTGGTCGGGCGGACCTGCCGCTACTCCCGGTTAGCCAAGATGTAGGCGAGCGGGAACTTTCCGGGCAACGTTGTTATTTCGACCACGCGGAATCCGTTTCCAACGACCATTTCTTCAAGGGAGGCCGGAGTGAAACGGGTGTGGGCCACGAACGGGGTTACAAGTCCCACAAACCAAGAGAGGAGACGACGCCGCCGGTCAATGCCGTGACAGAATGTGGGGATCACCAGTCGGCCCTCGGGCTTGAGTGCTCTGTGAAACTCGGCCAAGGCGCGCTGTGGAGTCTCCATCACATGAAGTGCATTGGCACAGCAGATCCCGTCGAGGAGACCATCGCCGACACCCAGCTCGTAGGCACTCCTGACTTCGGTTGCCACGTTGTCCACCTGCTGCTCGACTAGCTTGACCCGAAGTCGCTCGACCATTTCCTTTGAAATGTCGGTTGCGGTTAGCTGCGTCACCACCTCGGCAAGAGCGAAAGTAAACTGCCCGGTGCCTGACGCGACCTCCAGGACGTGGCCCAGTCCGGAAAGGTCTCGGCGCAGCAGTTCCCGAACGCGTGAGTAGCTCCGGTCGAAGAGTTTGACGCTCTGGTCATAGCGGTTCGCCAGCCGGTCCCAGGTGTCGGCCTCGCTGCTGTTGAGCTTTCGTTGGCTCATAGGTTACGAGCCGGAGGAGCAGAGGCCGATGCCCAGGTAGAGAGATCTCAAGGCGTTCTCTGGTCTTTTAGAGACCATCTTCATGCGTTTCGTCCTCCGTAGCGCGCTCCAGCGGGTCGCAGACAAAGACGGGAATGTCTCGGTCGCTGCGCGCCTGATATTCGTCGTACGGCGGGTACGCGTCGACGATGACGGGCCACAGCGTTGCTTTTTCCTCCGGGCTCACCTGGCGGGCGCGGTACGCACCGCGGACGCCGTCTGCCTGGATCGTGATGTCGGGCGTCGCTTTGAGGTTGTAGTACCAGACCGGGTTCTTGGAGATGCCGCCGAGAGAGGCGACCAAGATCTTCTGTTCGCCGAGCGGCACGTGCATCAGCGGGATTTCCCGCGTCTTTCCGGTCTTGCGCCCGGTCATCGTGACCAGGCAGATCGGCTTGTTGGCGGGCCCTTTGTTCATCAACCGACCGCCACTCATTTTGTAGACTGCGACGTTGATCTTACCGAACAGCTTCGTCGCAAACCGGACGAACTTCTCGTGCTTGACCGGGATTTCCCGAACATCTTCACGTCGGGTTTTGACATACTCGAATCGCGTCATGGGGTGTCAACTCCTGCTATTGGGCGCAATGGTAACAGCAAAGCTGGCCTATGGGCACGCGGCCAATCAGTAGTGGTACTCGATGTCGACTTGGATCTGCGCGTCGTTCTGGAAGGCCTGAAGCACGTTGCTGGCCTGCGGGATGTAGCCGCGGCCTTCGAGCAGGATTTTCCAGCTATCGCCGAAGCGTCGCGAGGCTTCGGCCGCGATGAAGACGGAGCCGTCCTTGGCGTCAATGAACGAGCCGACGAGAAACTCGGTGCTCCCCACGTCGCTCAGTGAAAGGCGAACGCCGGTGAAGAAGTCGTTATCGAAGAGGATGAAGGTGTTGTTGTCTCGGCCGTCGTAGCTGTACTCGAGGATGAGGCCGACGTCGACGATGCTTCCGCTGACTTGGTAGAAGGTGTATTCGAAACCGCCAGTCACGGCGCCGAAGGTAGGGCCTTGAGCGCCGCGCACGATCGACTCGACTTTGAAGAGCCAGCTCTCGACGGTGTACTGCACGTCGAGGCCGCCCTGGTGGATGAGCGCGTAGAAGGGCTGCAAGGCAAACGGGTTGCCCCCAGCGTCGGTGACGGGGAAGAGTTGCGGTTCACGGGCGGTGCCGAAGAAATAGCTCAAACCCCAATCGAAGCCGGCCATGGCGTGGGACCATCGGAACGCGGCGTCGATCTGGCCTTGCTTCATGCGCGACTCGTAGACGCGGAGATCATTGTCGACGGGCACCGGTAGGGTGGGGCGGCCTTCGGGGCCGGGGAACACCAAGGGACGCGCCCAGCTCATCACGTAAAGGGAAAACGTCCCGGCCTTGTCGTTGGTGTACGACGTGGTGACCATCGCC
>QMMB01000292.1 GCA_003647035.1 Deltaproteobacteria bacterium
CTCAGAGCTCAGCGGCGGAGAGCGGCGACGCGTCGCGTTGGCCAAGCTGCTGGTCGAAGAGCCGACGCTGGCGATCCTCGACGAGCCAACGAATCACCTCGACGCCGACACGATCGAATGGCTCGAGACGTATCTCAAACAGCAGTACCGCGGCGCGCTCCTCCTGATCACCCACGATCGCTACGTGCTCGACCGCGTCGTCACACGCACAATCGAAATCGATCGAGGACAGGTCCACAGCTACGCCGGGGGATGGCAGTCGTACCTCGCGGCCAAGGCAGAGCGCATGGCCCACGCCTCACGAGCGGAAACCAACCGAAAGAACCTTCTGCGCACGGAGCTCGAATGGCTGCGACGTTCGCCCAAAGCTCGCACTTCGAAGTCCAAGGCTCGCGTCGACCGGGCGGTTGCGTTGCGTGATACTCGGGGGCCGCAAGCGGAACGGGTCGCACGTTTCGAGCTACAGACGGAGCGGCTCGGTGGCACCGTTCTAGAGACGCACGACCTCAGCCTCGAGCTCGGTGGGCAGGAGCTCGTGCGATCGCTGAGCTTCGTCCTGCAACGAGGCCAGCGCGTGGGCATCGTGGGCCCCAATGGAGCGGGAAAGACCACCCTCCTCGAGGCCATCCTCGGAGAGATCGAACCTTCGGGCGGGCGCGTCGTCGTCGGGAAGAACACCAAGTTCGCCTACTTCGATCAGGGCCGGAGTGGCCTCGACGAAGAGCAATCTCTGCAGCACAACGTCGCCGGGGATCGCTCCCACGTCGACTTTCAGGGCAAGTCGCTAGACATTCGCAGCTACCTGAAGCGCTTCTTGTTCGAACCACATCGCGCACGCGACCCAGTAGCGGTCCTTTCGGGGGGCGAACGCGCTCGCGCGGCACTAGCCAAGATGCTGCTCTTACCCGCGAACGTGCTTGTGCTCGATGAACCCACCAACGATCTCGACGTCTCCACCCTCGCAACGCTCGAGGACATGCTCGTCGAGGGCGATTCGACCGCCCTCCTCGTATGTCATGATCGGTATTTCCTCGATCGCGTCGCGACCGGGATTCTGGCCTTCGAAGATGACGGCCGAGTCACAGCCTACGCGGGCAACTACAGCGACTATCGCGAAAGGCGCGCTGAACGTGATGCTGCCCGTGAGCCTCTGCGTTCAGAAGCCGACAAGCCAAAGAAGCGCCGGGCCGCCTCGAAGCCGGGCAAGCTATCGTACAAAGAGAAGATCGAGCTCGAGGAGGTCGTCGCGTCGATCGAACAGGCCGAGACGAACGCCGGGCAAATCGAGGCGACTCTGGCGGACCCGGCACTGTACGCGCGAAGGGCGTCCGAGATCCCCCGGATTGTGGAGCGCCAGGGCGAGATCCAAGACGAGCTCGAGCGCCTGATGTCTCGGTGGATGGAGCTGGAGGAGCGGCTACACTCTGAGTCCTAACCTGTTGAAGCCGCAATGACCCTGACGAGACGAGATTTTGGACGCAACGTACTTGCTGGCGTCGCCGCGACGACCCTGGTCGGGAGCGGCGCATGCGGCTCCGAAGGCAGTGCGGGCACAGCTGGCTCGGGCGGCGCGAATGCCTGCACCGTGTACCCGCAGCAGACGGCGGGGCCCTTCTACCTCGACCTCGACCAGCTCCGAAGCGACATCACCGAAGGACACCCCGAACGACCTGGACGGCGTCACCGGAGGAGCGTTGCCGCCACTCGCAATGGTCACGGGCGATGCCACCGCGGGCTACGTCGCCACGATTGTCGTCACGGTGGCATCGGGGTAAGATTGCGACCATGCCGCGTCAGGAGTTGAAAAGAACACTGGGTGCCCTTCGTGAGGAGCTCGAATCCAGCGAACAGATCGGGCCCGACGACCGCCAGGCGCTAGTGCAGGCGATGCAAGAGATAAACGAGGCACTCGACCAGGCCGACACCGGGGACCAGCGAGCTGCGGAAGGTTCACTCAGCGGACGCGTCTCGGGGCTCATCGAAGAATTCGAGACGTCACACCCGAAGTTCGCCGACATCCTCCGAAGCGTCTCCGAGAGTCTCGCGAACCTGGGCATTTGAGGACGCGAGGTATTCGGTGAGTAGTGTTTTGATTCCACTGCCGGCACTCGGGTTTGATCCGACCGAGGCTGCGATCCCTTGGAAGGTTCTCTCCGAACGGGGCCACGAGGTCACCTTCGCAACGCCAGACCGCAAGCCCGCGAGCGCCGACCCGATCATGGTGACAGGCAAGGGTCTGGGCCTGCTCAAGTATGTTCTGAGGGCAGACGCCAACGGCCTCGCGGCTCATGCCGAGATGATCGCGAGCGACGCGTTTCAGAATCCCATCACCTACGAAGAAGCGGCACGCGGCGCGTTCGATGCGCTTGTCCTTCCGGGTGGCCACGACAAATGCGTGAAGCCCTATCTCGAATCCCAAACACTCCAACAGATCGCGACGGACTTCATGGCGTCCAACAAGCCCGTAGGTGCGATCTGCCACGGGGTGTTGGTCCTGGCCCGAGCCCAAACCGCAAACGGTCGCTCCGTAATCCACGGGCGCAAAGTGACGTCTCTGATCAATCGATTGGAGATGACCGGCTACCATCTCACACGGCTTTGGATGGGCGACTACTACCGCACGTACCCGGAGATTACGACAGAGGACGAAGTGCGCACCGTGCTCGCATCGAACGCGGATTTTGATACCGGCCCCGGCAGTACCAGCCGCGACAGCATGCAGGCGCCGCAACACGGGTTCGTCGTCCGCGACGGCAATCTCGTCACGGCCCGGTGGCCCGGTGATGCCCACACCTGGGCCCTACAGATCGACGAGATCCTGGGGGAGCAGTGAGTGAGGCCAACAAAGTTCCTTCCCCGTGGGTCGAGCGCTTCGCGTCGCTCATTCCGAAGGGCGGGCTCGTGCTGGACCTCGCTTGTGGAAGCGGCCGTCATAGCCGGTACCTGAGCGCGATGGGATACCGCATTCTCGCCGTAGACATCGATGTCAGTCGCGTGGAAGACCTGTCACAGCGCGAAAACGTCGAGGTCATGAAGGCCGACTTGGAAGCCGGCGACTGGCCGTTTAGCGGTCACTACTTCGAAGGAATCGTCGTCACCAACTACCTGCACCGTCCTAACCTGCCGCGCTTGGTGGAATCGCTCGCGCCGGGTGGTGTCCTGATCTACGAAACTTTCGCGAAGGGAAACGAAAAGCTCGGCGGCCCGAGCAACCCCGATTTCCTACTCAATCCAGCGGAGCTACTAGACGCCTTCGCGCCCCGACTGACGATCGTGGCCTACGAGCACACCATCGAAGACGTACCGACACCGGCGTTGCGTCAACGAATCTGCGCGGTCAACGCATCAGACCCCTGAATCGTGATTCCTATCGGAACAAGCGCCGCAACCCCCACGCCGCCACGCCCACGCATGTGACGACACCGAGACCAAACAGCAGGCGCCCAGCAGTGTCGTTGACCGATGCCGGAATGAACGGGAAAACGCGTTGGATCGTTCCTGCGGGAGCGTAGAAAGTCACCCAGCCAACAAGGCCGGCGAACGCCAGGAGCAGCAGCGACGCGATTGAATCACTGGCCCTGTGATCGCGCGCCAAGAGCATGAAACCAGCAAGCACGAGTACCACGCCGCCGCCGAGGACGACCCGGCGTGGCGCCTCGAGCAGCAGGTAGTCAGCCGGAAAGAAGCCGAGCGCGGCGGAGCAAAGAGCGCCACCCGCGAACAAGCACAACCACGCGATTCCCTTCCCCACTGTCGAACATCTTACTGGATCAATCGCAGGCAGGAAACAGGCCTCAGTCGGCGACCGCGCTGCCCCAGTAATTGTAGGAGAGAGGCCGAATCCCTGGAATGTACATTCGCTCGTCGTCGACCACCCTGAAGCCCGAGGACTCGAGAATACGGGGAATGTCACGGTTGAGGTTGCAACCTCCAGCAAACTTCCGCCAAATTGGGTTGATTCGGGCCTGCCACGTTCGGACGCCCGCATCCGGAGCGATACCATGCTCGCAGAACAGGAGCTTGCCGCCCGGCCGCAGGGCGCGCCGCATGCCGCGAAGGGCGCGGTCCGCGTCGGGGATGGTGCACAGAGTGTACGTTACCAGTACCGTATCCACGCTGTTGGCGTCCAGGGGGATCTCCTCGCCCGGCAAGTCGATCATCTCGAGGTTGAGCGTCGAGTCCCCAAGCCTCCGCCGCGCAAGCCTGCGCATGCCTTCCGACGGCTCGAGACCCCAAACCTTCTGAACCTTGCCGGTATCGTAATAAGGGAGATTCAAGCCGCTACCCATGCCGATTTCGAGGACGTCTCCCTCGGCGAGTGGGACGAGTTTTTCGCGCTGCTTCATGTTCGGCTTGGAGGAGCAAGCCAAGTTGATGAGGCGCGGAAGAACATAACGGTCGTACAGGCCCATCTCGCCTGGCGCATAGCAGACCTGCGAGCACCGCGTCAGCCGGATTGTCGCGGTATGCATCGCAAGTAGCCGACAAGAGCGCTGTTTTCGGGGGGGGTGCGTGTCCCCAATGCCGCCGGTGCGCACGAAGGTGGAGGCCCCATCGTGCTGCCGCTCGGGGGCGTGGCGTACTTCGTCTTGCGGCGGCGCGAAGCGGACGCAAGCTGAGTCGAGCCAGCAACTAGTGACATGTCCGGACGATTCGCTC
>QMMB01000293.1 GCA_003647035.1 Deltaproteobacteria bacterium
CCGGGTTGTCGCTGTCCAAGCTCCCCCTGACGATGAGGCCGCTCACCCAGGGCACCCATCTCACGGTGAAGGTGAACGCGACCACGCGAGAGAGTCGCCACTCCACCATCCCCCAGAACTGGAGGATATCGACCACGGTCGAGCCCGCGATGTCGGTGGCTCCCGGGCTGGCGTCGACGTCGCCGCTGACGCCCGTGAACATCCCCCCGATGTGCGTGCTGACGTCAGAATTGATCCGCACGGACGCGGCAAGCGAGACAGGGGCCAAGAAGTATCTGACTTTCGTGCGCTCGACACCCTCGATCTGCTCAATAGTGCCCGACAAGAAGCCAAGCGAGGCGCTCAGCGCAAGCCGCTTCCGCTGGTAGAAGGTTGATTTGAGCTCGATGTTCGGAGCTACATCTTCGACAATCAAGCCGAGGAGCCACGGCATCGTGTAGGTCGAGATCTGAAGCTGATCGATGATGCCGTAGCTGAGCTTGAAGAGCCCTAGGCGGACCCGCCGGCGCTGGAGGCTGTAGGCCGTGCTGTCGAGGAGTCGCTCCTCGTATGTGTGATAGGCCCGCGCAGAGTTCGGAGCGAGTCCGCTGCCCCCCAAGATGAATCCCACGACGATCGCTACCAGGAGAAGCCGGTGCATTGACGCTCCTCGAGGTTGCAAGCAAATGTGCCGCTCGCATCACGAATTCCTTGAGTCAAGTCCCCTTCGAAAAGGTAAACAAAGCTTCGCGTCTCATCGAGCTCCACGAGGATGGCGAGCCCGTCGAGGTCCGCGTTCCCCTCGTCATCAATTTTGAACGTCACTCGAAAGCTCTGTTTGATGCGGATCTCGCGTCCGTCAATTCCGATGGTCCCGTCCGAAATGAAGGTGATCGGCAGCTCGTGCAGGTTCTGACTCGACGACACGAATGTGCCCAAGTGCACCGCAATTTTTCCATCGTAAGAGTCTTCGGAGCGGAGGGGTCCGATCTCGACGGGGAAGCGACAGTCGTCGATGGCTCCCCAGATCAGCGGAGCGATCGTGCCGCCGGCTAGCCTCATCGTCAGGTTCACGGTGCCATTCTTCGCTGGATCGGGAACCGTCGGGCTCAGGTCGTCCCAGCCCGCGCAGATGAACTCGATCGAGACGCCGCCGTTGGGCGTTGGGAACGTCACTCCTCCCCCGATGTCCAAGTTCCCATCTTCGTCGGTGGCGTCATCGATTTCTGCCTGGACCTCGATGATGACCTTCAGGATCTCGTCGAAAAAGTCGGAATCCTCGATGTCGTCTCGAATCTGAGCGATCTCGTCGGCGACCGCCTCCATGATCGGACCAGTAACCGTCGCGGTGGGTTTTTCGAAGGCATCGAGCACGGGTTGAACGTTGGGGGCAGGCGGCAGGTCGAGCGAGTTGCACGAACTGAGCAGTCCGACCAGCGCAAAAGCAGTGACCAAAGATAAGCATTTCATGATTTGCGCACCATAGCGCGTTGCTTCCGGCGCTCCAGCCGGCCCCGCGCGGTGACCAAGAAAGCGGGAATCACGAACCAGCCTGCCGTCCATGCGCCGGGTCCTACGAACGCGAAGCCGGTGTTCAGCAAGGCCGTGACCGGCTCGACGACGGCGCTTCTGAGTACCTCATCTTTTTCGGTCTCGCTCAGATCGGCGCGCGTGAGGCCATTCTTGCGGGCGTAGGACCAGCCAGCGATGCCGATGAAGCCAGACGACGCGAGCGAAAGGCTTTGCCCAACCGGCGAAGACAGGCTCGCCAACTCCGGGTCTGCGATCGCAACGAAGAGAAACAAGCAAATGAAAATCGGTTGCAGCAGCGCGAGGAGGGTGTGCCTCGGGTCGGTTCGCTCCAGGGACAGAGAAGCTTGTGGGTCAGGTTCCATGAGATCAGCGTCAACCCGACGGCGATGATCAGCCTCAGCAGATCCAGCCCGTTGTCGATTAGCAGCGACAGCAGTCCGTACGGCAGGTTGGTCCATGCCATGTCCTCCGTGTGGGGGAGGCACATGATGAAGTCGACGAACAAAACGGCGTAAGCGACGTCGAGAAACGTCTCGAGTCGTCGCAGTTGTCTCTGTCCCCTGGCGGTGCCTGCGCCTTCTTTGCCCATCTTCGATGCTCGCCAGCTGGCCTTGATTTTTCGTTGGCGATTGGGAGACTCCCGCCGGTCCTGTGTAATGTCAAACCGCTATTCATTGCTTCCAAGTGCGAAGAGCGCCCCCCACTACGGGGCGCTCCTCGTGGTTCTATTGATCCTCATCGTGGTGGCGCCCCTCGTGCCGGCCGAGAGGGGCGGCTACTCGGTCGAGTTCTTTTTCGACCTCGTGCTTCTCTCGGGCGCCTATTCGGCAGCTTGGCAGAGCAAGCATCGTTTCCCCTTTCTTGTGCTGACGGTGGTGACCCTCGTGATGCGCTGGACGGATGTCTTCTCGGAGCACATCGGCTACTCGTTCGGTTCTATCTCGATCACGTTCGTTTGGATCACGTACGCCATCATGCTGGTCGTCGCGGCTCTGTTTCGGATGCGGCGCGTGAGCACCAACGCGATCTTTGGCGCAATCGTCGCCTACCTCCTGGCCGGAGTGGCCTTCGCGTTCGCGTTCGAGCTGATCGAGCTGTCCCATCCGGGATCGTTTTCCGGTGTTCCTGTGGGAGGGGCCGAAAGCGAAATGGGGAACGCGCTGCTCTACTTCAGCTTCGTAAGTCTGACGACGATGGGGTACGGAGACATTCTTCCGGTGTCCGACCTGGCTCGTCCTTTGGCGGTTCTCGAAGGGGTTTTCGGGACACTTTATCTGGCCGTGATGATCGCCAGGCTCGTGGGCTTAAGCATCGCTGCCGGCATATCAGGAGAGGAAAAAGAACGATGAATTCGTCGCAGAACCCAGTGCGTGTTGGCCTCACAAAGGCCTGGCGCGTCTCCGCGCCACGATGCATAACAGTGACCGTGCTGATGCGTCTCGCCATCGCAGTTCTCCTCGTCATCGCGGGGACCGCCTGCAAGCACAACAAGCGTGCAAACACGACCGTTACGCATCGCGCGGCGTTTGATTTTCCATGCGAACATGGCCAGCTGACCCTCACGGTCCTCGATACCGAAGGCGCTCGCCACATGGCGTCGCAGATCGGCGTACACGGTTGCGGCAAGAAGGCCGTCTACGCGTACTACCCGGACTCCGACACCTGGCTTCTCGATGGCGTCGTCTCCGCTGCACCCGATGGCTATCACGTGCCGACTCACATTACGAAGGGCAAGCATGAGAAGAGGGCTGAAAAAAAGTCTGGCAGGCAGGCCACCAAGGCCGAGAAGCGAGGCGGGATGCAGCCGGTCGGCGCGGCGCCAGTCAGTCCGGCGCCAGTCGAGGAGGCAGCACCCGAGACACCGGTTCCGGATCCTTCCTAGTCTCGACGCGGGTGGGGGTGGATGGGGTTTTCTCTTTTCAGTCTTGGAAATGGCCTCGCCATCACCGGACTGGTGTTAGCGGCGCTGGGCTATGCACAAGGCGGTGTCGGAGGCTGGATTGTCGCGCTGGTAGCTGTGGGAGAGCTGACTATTCTCAGCAGCGTCCTGCTCTTGGGGGACGACGGATACCAGCGCTTGGAGGCGCGCACGTCGACATTGTTGCGGCGCGAACCTGCAACGAGCGTCAAGTCGGTGACGCCTCGACGTCACGGCGTCGGGATGGCGCTGCTTATCGTGCACTTGAGCGCGTACTTCGTCGTGTGGACCGCCTGCGTCCTCGGATACACGAGGGCCACGAACGAAGACCCTTTCCCCAGCGTGTTCGGCTTGGCGTTCGAGCAACAAGGAACAGCGCTGGTTTGGGGCGTGATAGCTGCCGAGCTGCTCTTTGCGATGGCGATCTACGTTCTGGGTCCCGCGTGGTGGTGCCACTTCAAACAGCTCTTTCGATCTCAGCCCGCCGCAGCTCCCCAGGTGCCCGAGGCGCCCAGGGCGTTGCCGACCCTTCGTTATCGCGTTGGGCTCGGCGTATTCGTCGTTGGGAACGTCCTTGCGACGGTCGGCCTGTTCCTTCCCGTCTTTGGTTTGGCGAAAGGGCGCATGGTCGGCGTGATCGCGCTGATCATGGGGGCCGGCGAAGTCATCAGCCTCAGCAGCATTTTTCTGCTCGGCAAAGAGGGCTTCAAGGAGCTCAAGACGCGGCTGTTCGCAGTGCTGAAACGAACGCCATCGGGAGCCCTGATCTCGCGTCAGCGCCACCGACTCGGGGCGACGCTGCTAGCTCTACACGTTGTCACGCAATTCGGGGCGGTCGCGCTTCCGATTGCCTCGCACTATGGAGTGATCGCAGAGGGAAGCTTCCCAACAGTCCTCGGGCTCGACCACTCGGATCAATTGAAGTGGTTCCTGGGACTACTAATCTCCAGCGAGCTCCTCTTCTTCGCCGGTGTCTATACCCTAGGCGAAGACTGGTGGGGCCGTTTTCGCGGCCTTTTCCACCTACAGGGGTCTGACGCTGAGTAGACGCGTCGCGTTGCCCATGGAAGCGGGCATTGGACTTAGCCCGTCCAAAACGTGGCGACGCGCTGGATCATCCAGAGTGAAGCGAGGCTGCCGACAGCGTAGGCCGCAGGGGTTCGGAGCTGGTGCAGTCGGTCGGCTGCAAGCGCACGTAGGC
>QMMB01000294.1 GCA_003647035.1 Deltaproteobacteria bacterium
AAGGAGCTCGTAGTGGTAGGTCGTGCCCTCTTGGACGTGGAGTTCGTTGAACGTGATGATGTCGTCATCCGTGTCGAGCTCGTTGTCGGGACCGGGGTGAACGAAGTTCCATGCCCACTGCTGTGAGATGATGCGAATCGTGCTGTCCGCCTCGGGAAGACGTTGCTTGATGTTGTACCAAACCATGATCGCCATGAAGACGATGACCAAATCGCAGACGATGATCGCCGCGTGCGGATAGGTAATCCATCGCTTGAGATTCTTCTCTTCACCCGTGACGTACTTCGCCTTCTTTCCCTTCTTCTCGCGGAAGCGGAAGTTTAGGAAGAAAAACGCGGCATAGGCGAGAAGGGCCCAAAAGCCAACCATGACCGCGATGAGCGCAATGAGCGCATCGATGTCGCCGGCAAACGAAGAGCCCACCGGCAAGGCTGAACCGACCAGGTAGTCACCCAGCGGCTCGAAGATTCCCTTGATGAAGTCGTAGATTCCTTGGAGCATTCGACCCTCTACCCAGTCAGTTCAGAATGAAAGCAAAGACGACACCGGCATAGACGAGAACGCTAATCATGGTCCACTTCCACCAAAAAAACGCATCTTCGTCGGGAGTTCGTGTTTTACCAGCCATCTTTCAAGCCCTCGCTGCCTATTCCGATAACGTGCCAATGTACGCGATGACGTCCTTCATCGCTTGTTCGGTGGGCAACGTCATGGAGAACGGTCGCATCTTGGCGCCGGTGACGTCGTCCGCATGCGTGCCTCGCACACCTGCCTTGAAGTTCTGGAGTTGGGTGAGGAGGTACCAGTCGCTCGCGCCGGCCAATGGCGGGCCAAACTCGTCGATGTTCCCCCGCGCATCCGCTCCGTGGCACTGCACACATGTGGCGAAGTAGATCTTGCCGGTTGCGGGGTTGCCGCCTTCGAGTGTCGGCTCCGGGTGCGTGGGCGGCAAGCTTGCGACGTAGGCCGCGACGATGTCCACCTTCTCGTCCGTGTCGAGTGCCTTCGCCATCGGCAGCATCCGCATGCCGGCCGCGTCGTCGATGTGCCACCCGCGCTGACTCTTCTTGAACTTGCGGAGCTGCGCTTTGACGTACCAGAGTTCGAGACCTCCGATCGCCGGCGCTCCGACGTCTGGATTGCCCTCGGCGCTCTGCCCGTGGCACGGCACGCAACTCTCGTAGAGATCTTCGCTGTACTTCAGGCTGGCCTTGTCCGGGCTCGGGCTTTGGCACGCGCCCAGAACACACGACAGCGTCAACACGAGGCCCATCACCGTGCTAGTGCGTAGGTCGGTCATCATCCGCCCTCCCCGAGCGTCTTGAGATAGGCCACGAGCGCGTCCACTTCCTGTTCGGGGAAGTTATAAGGAGGCATGGTCTTGGCGTAGCCCTGAACGACCTGGTCCCACGAGTTCGTGATCGAGTGGGCAAGGTACGCTTCGTCCGCGGTCACGGTCTCACCACTTACCAGCAGCCGATCAGCGCCAAACACGCCCTTCCAGTTCGGACACGGTTGCTGCTTCTCGCCATCGACCGAGTGACAGGCCATGCACCCCCTGCTGTTGCTGAGCTTCTGTCCCCAACATGCCCTGGGGTCACCCGCACCGGTGCATTCGGGCGGCATCGTGACTTCGCCGGGCGCGATGGCAACCGCGCCCTTGTACGACCAACCGCTCAGCGCGGACTCATCTTCCGAAGGCTCTGGGGAAATCGCGGGAAAGTCCGCTCGCGTCTTCGTCGTGTACTCGGCCATCGCCTGCTCGATCGGCATGGTGCCGCTCTCGAGCGCCGCCAGTTGGCTTCGCTCGACGATGTCGTGCTCATCATCCGGGGACGGCGCCCGAGCGGAGTCTACCTGGCCACAGCCCGCCCCGAAGGCCAACAGGACCGAAAAGGCCAACAGGACCGAAAACGCCATCAAGACCGAAAGGGCCATGGAGACGCGGAGGGGTGCAAGTCGTGTTTTGTGCTTCGTACTCATCCGTGCACGCTCAGTATATTTGGTGGAGGTTAAGGCTCCGCTGAAGCCGTGGATCGCCAACCGGCAACAACGGGACCCTCCCGAGCTGCCAAAAGACATACGCAAAGAAGACGCCGCCTACGAAAAGCAGCGCACCAATGTCTGCGAGCTGAAGCTGGAACGGTCCGGCCTGCGGCATGATAAACCAGTAGATGTCGACGACGTGCATGACAATCACCCACACACACATCACCTGTAGCCACCGAAGATTTCGTTTTTGCACGCGCGAAATCAGGAGGAAGAACGGCGCGAGGAAGTGGCCGGCGATCAGCAGGTAGGAGACGGCCATCCAGCCGCCCTCCCAGCGCTTGTGGAACCAAGTGGCTTCCTCCGGAATGCCGGCGTACCAAATCAGCATCCACTGTGAGAACTGGACGTACGTCCAGAAGCAAATGAAGCCAAACATCAACCTGCTGAGGTCGTGGAAGTGCTCGGTGTTGATGGCGTCCCCGACCAGGCCGCGATTGCGCAGGCTCATGCCAATGAGGATCGTCAGGGCCAAGATCGATACGGCAGACCCCGCGAAGATGATCACTCCGAAGATCGTCGAAAACCACGCGGCCTCGAGAGACATCAGCCAGTCGAACGACGCGAACGTGAGCGAGAGTGCGAAGAGGATGAGCGACGGAGCCGCCAAGCTCTGCATGCGCAACGTATGCTTCGGGTCGCGGTCCGTGTCTTGGCGCCGCGACCAGCCGAAGTACGCGAGAGCGATCAGGGACCAGAGGATCAGATAGCCGATGCCGCGGGCCGCCCATCCCTTGGTGTTCAGGTACCCGGTCTTCTCGGCGACAACCCTATGGTGAAGCGCCGCTTCCTGCGGCGTCTGGGAGTGTTCTGTCCCGTGAGCATCACCCTCATGAGCGTCGCCCTCATGAGCGTCGCCGTCGTCTTGCGCGTGCGCCAGGCTCGCGCCGAGCTCCGACATACCGTGCTCTTCGGACTCGGAATCGGTCCCGGACTCGGAGTCCCCGTGTGCGGCCGCGCTCTGCCACTCGTCATAGATGTTGATTTTACCGAGCGCGACTCCCCCGATGAACGGGAGCGCCAACAAAGCCACGACCGGCGCACCCGACATCACGACCTCGACGATGCGTCGCGAAGACACACCCCAGTACGACGCGGTGAGAAACTGAATCAACACCAGGAAGAGTGCGCCAAGCATGAAGGTGGCGGTCGCAAACAGGGCAAAGAGGTACGCGTAGCCGAGTCGGTCGGGACCGGCCGTCACTGCCGCGAGCAAGCCCCCGACGCCGGCGAGCGCGAGCGGCGCGACCCAGGCGCGCGACCAGAAACTGTCGTTGCCGACGCGATAGTCGTTCTTGTGGGCTTCGGTCACTGGGATTGCTCCGTGTTCTCGGTCGCAGCTGCTGGCGCTTGACTCAGCTGCAGCGCGCGGACGTACTGGACGATGGCCCATCGGTCGTTGACCGGGAGGTTGTGGGCGTAAGACGGCATGTTGCGCACGCCGTTGGTGATGGTCGCAAAGAGCTGGCCGTCGGGAATGTGCCTCAGCCTGTCATCGTGGAACGTCGGCGCGACGAGCGCAGCGGCACCGAGCGCTGCCGCGCGACGCGAAACCATGCCCTTCCCGTCCCCGGAAAACGAGTGACACGGCGCGCAGTAAATATCGTAGCGATCCTGGCCCCTCGCCATGATGGCCTCTCGCGTGCCGAACTCGGCGATGATGACCCGAGGCACCTCGTCGATGTACGCCTTGCTCTGCGCCGCAAGGCCTGTCGCATGCGCAAACCCCTTCGTCATCTCCTGGGACACCGTGCCGGCAACCTGCGGACGCATGGAGCGCTGATCCGCAAAAAACGGCTGCCGCTCCTGCGTATCGTAGCGGGGCTGGTTGTACATGTTGCGAATACCGACGACCGGTGGCTCGCTGCTCTCGGCGCCGATGCAACCGGCGGCTAGCGTCGCCAAGGCCAGTGCAATGAGAAGAGTCCGCATTACTGCACCTCCTCCTCGACGAGCTCGAGGTAGGTGGGGTTGGTCCCCTCCAGGAGCGCCTTGGTTTGCTCGAGGTCGAACTTGTCATCGCCCGCTTCGATCGAGATGAAGAACTTGTCGTCCGATGCGGCTTCGAACCGGTCCGATTCGAAAATCGGATGATTGTGCTGCGGCAACCTAATGAGGTGAAACAAACCGAACAGCGTCGCGAACCCGCAAAAGAGAACCCCAAGCTCGAACATGATTGGCATCATCGAGAGGACCGCCCCGGGAGGCTTGCCTCCGATGATGAGCGGATAGCCCGCGCCGACGTTCAGCAGGTTGAACGCAAACGCGTTCGTGTACTGCATCATGAACAACGCGGTCGCGACGCCGAGCATGCCGAAGACGAACGAGACGATGCCAATTCGCGTCGGTTCGAGCCCCATGGCTTCATCCATGCCGTGCAGGGCATACGGCGTGTGGCAATCCCACTTCTGGTAGCCGGCGTCGCGCACTTTCATCGCAGCCCGCGCAATCGCGTTCGGCGTGTCGTATTCGGCCAGGTAAAGGGCGGGCTTTTTTGGTTCGTTAGCCATGATTCGCCTCACTCCGCCGGCACCGGCGCGGCAGCCGCATCCGGTTCCTCGTCATGTGCCTTGAGCGCGTG
>QMMB01000295.1 GCA_003647035.1 Deltaproteobacteria bacterium
GAGCACCTACGCCGAAATCATCAGCAAGGTCGAGCAGCGTTCGTACGTCATCAAGGACGGCAACAAGCTGGTTCCGAGTCCGCTTGGCACGCTGGTCATCGAGAAGCTGGTCGCCGACAACTTCGACCTCGCCGACATCGGGTGCACGCGGAAGCTCGAGGAGGGCCGCGACGCGGTCGGGGAAGCCAGGGTGAAACGTCTCGACGTGCTTCAGCCATTCCACGAGCGGCTGCAGGCGCAGATTGCGCATGCGGTCGAGCAAGAGGGGAAGTGGTGGCCCGAGCCGGTCGAAACCGGGGAGACATGTCCCGAGGCGGGCGACCCTCTGGTGAAACGCTGGGGCCGCAACGGGCCATTCATCGGCTGCACGACGTACCCAGAGTGCCGCTACCCGCTCAACATCGGCCCCGACGGGGCGGTCGAGCCGCCCAAAGCGCCGGAGCTCACCGATTACGACTGCCACGAGTGCGGCGCGAAGATGACCAAGCGCTGGGGTCGCAACGGCTGGTTCCTCGGCTGCTCCAAGTACCCCGAATGCAAGCACACGCGCGCCGTGCCGCTCGGGTACAAGTGCCCGA
The DNA here is from genome assembly GCA_003647035.1 of Deltaproteobacteria bacterium. Classification (GTDB taxonomy): domain Bacteria; phylum Myxococcota_A; class Polyangia; order Polyangiales; family Houyiibacteriaceae; genus SG8-38. Next base: position 579 of record QMMB01000295.1, read on the forward strand.
AGTGCAAGACGGGCGACATCGTTCCGATCAAACCGAAGGGCCGCGGGCGCCCGTTCTACGGTTGCACCAACTATCGCATGGAAGAGCCGTGCGATTTCCGCGTGTGGCAAAAGCCGATTGGGATCAAATGCCCAAAGTGCGGCAGCGATTTTCTGGTGGCGATGGGCGGCAAGAAAAACCCCAAGCTCAAGTGCGTCAACGAGACTTGTGACTTCGAGCGCCCCTACGATCCCAGCGAGTTGCTCGATGAGAGCGAGTCGCAGGAGACGCCGCCTGCGGTCGGGTCCGCCGCAGGGTAAGGTTCGGGCGTGGCAGATGTAGTCGTCATTGGTGCGGGGCTCGCCGGCACCGAGTGTGCTTGGCAGTTGGCGGAGCGGGGCGTCTCGGTGCGCTTGGTGGAGCAGAAGCCATCGTCGCGGACCCCCGCGCAGCACTCGGACCAAATGGCCGAGCTCGTGTGCTCGAACTCGTTCCGGGGTGCCGCCGTGCACAACGCCGTAGGTCTTCTCAAAGAAGAGATGCGACGCGCGGGCTCCCTGGTGATGGAGGTGGGAGAGCTTCATCGCGTGCCGGCTGGTGGGGCGTTCGCCGTCGACCGCGACCAGTTCAGCGCGGAAATCACTCGGCGCATCCAGGCGCATTCACTCATTGAAGTGGTTAATGAAGTGGTCGACCGGATTCCGGAGCAGCGGCCGGTGGTCATCGCGACGGGTCCGCTCACGGCAGGGGGTCTCGCGGACGAGATCGCCGGGGTAGTGGGTGTCGAGCACTTGGCTTACTACGACGCGATTGCGCCCATCGTATCGGCCGACTCGATCAACTTCGACCGCGCGTTCCGCGCGTCGCGATACGACAAGGGCGGGGATGCCGCCTACGTGAACTGCCCGCTCGACGAAGCAGAATACGCCGCCTTCGTCCAGGCACTTCTCGATGCAGAAAAAGTCAGCCCTCGCGAGTTCGAGAAGGCGCGCTACTTCGAAGGCTGCCTCCCGATCGAGGTGTTGGCCTCCCGGGGTCGCAAGACCTTGTCCTTCGGGTGCATGAAGCCCGTCGGGTTGACCGATCCCCGCACCGGGCGCTGGCCCCACGCCGTGGTGCAACTCCGACAAGAAGACGAGGCGGGCACGGCGTTCAACATGGTCGGCTTCCAGACGCGAATGAAGTGGCCGGAGCAAAAGCGGGTGTTTCGAATGATCCCGGGCCTCGAGAACGCCGAGTTCGAACGGCTTGGAAGCGTGCATCGCAACACGTTTGTCGATTCGCCTAAGGTGCTCGACGACGATTTGGCGCTCGCGTCGCGGCCCGGTGTGTACCTCGCTGGTCAGATCAGCGGCGTCGAAGGGTAGGTCGAGAGTGCCGCGTGCGGGATGCTGCTTGGCATCAAGCTAGCCCACGAGGCACATGGGCTCGAGTTCTCGTTTCCGCCTGCGACGACGATGCTTGGGGGGATGGTCGGCCATTTGCGCGCGCCGAACGACGACTTCCAGCCGTCGAACGTGATGTTCAGCATGGTGCCGCCAATCGAGGGGCGACGGATGAACAAGCGTGCTCGGCGGGACCTGCAGTCGGAGCGCGCACTGCAGGATCTCGGGGCGTGGCTGGTCGACGTGGTAGAGTCGAATGATGAGCGCCACAGATCCGCTCGAACAGCAGATCAACGCCTTCGCTCAGTACCTGGCGGATGAGCGCAGGGCTTCGGCACGCACCGTCGAGACGTACATTCGCGACCTGCGGAGCTTCCGTGACTACGTCCGCGACGAAGGGCTGCCGGCGGACGCGCGCAAGCTCGACATCGTTGCGCTGAGGGGGTTCTTGGCGAGCCTGTTTGGTTCGAATCAGGCCAGCACGATGAAGAAGAAGGTGAGCGCCATTCGCTCTTTGTTCAAGTTCCTCTTGAAGCGCCACATCATCGAACAGAATCCAGCGGCTGGGTTGCGCTCGCCGAAGATCGCACACTCGTTGCCACGATTTCTCACGGTCGAGCAGGCATTTCGCGTGATGGAGGCGCCCCCAAAGGAAGAGAGGCGCGCCAAGCCCCTCAAGGCGCGAGATCAGGCACTGCTCGAGACGCTCTACAGCACCGGCGTGCGCGTCAGCGAGCTCGCGGGCATGAATGTCGATCATTGCGACTTCACGGAGTCGGAGGTGCGCGTCCTCGGCAAGGGTGGCAAGGAGCGCATCGTACCTCTCGGCAAGTCTGCAGCCGAAGCGATTCAGGCCTACTTGCCGGAGCGCGGAGTGTTGCTGGAGCAGGCTAAGCAAGGCGAGCCGGAGGCGCTTTGGCTGTCACGAAGCGGCCGTAGACTGGGCGTTCGGCAGGTGCAGAACGTCGTTCGGCGTCATGGGACGCTCGGGGCCGGGCGCGGCGACCTTCATCCTCACGCCATGCGGCACACCTGTGCCACCCATCTGCTCGACGCTGGCGCCGACCTCCGCTCGATTCAGGAGCTGCTCGGCCACTCGAGCTTGTCGACGACGCAGCGATACACTCACGTCAGCGTCGATCGGCTGATGGAAGTATACGACCGCGCTCACCCGCTGGCGCGGGATAAGAGCAGCGACGGTTGACAGCCCAGCAGGCCGACTTAGGGTGCTCCGAGCCCAGATGAACCAACCAGACCCGCCTATTTTTCGTTCCACGACCATCATTGCCGTACGTCGAGACGGCCAAGCCGCCATGGCCGGAGATGGCCAAGTGTCCCTCGGCGAGACGGTCATGAAAGGCCAAGCCCGGAAAGTCCGGCGGATCGCCGAGGGCAAGGTGGTGGCCGGCTTCGCCGGGTCTACGGCGGACGCCTTTACGCTCCTCGATCGGTTCGAGGCGAAGCTCAAAGAGCATCGGGGTAGCCTGCAACGCTCCGCGGTCGAGCTTGCCAAGGACTGGCGGACCGACCGGTATCTCCGGCGGCTCGAAGCGATGCTGGTCGTGATGGACACGGAGGCGACGTTCCTGATCAGCGGGACGGGCGACGTCATCGAGCCGGACGAAGGTGTGATCGCCATCGGCTCGGGAGGCTCGTACGCTCTGGCTGCTGCGCGCGCGCTCCTGCGCAGTACCGACCTGCCTGCCGCCGAGGTCGCGCGCAGATCACTCGAAATCGCTTCAGAGATCTGCATCTACACAAACAACGAGATTCTCGTCGAGGAGCTGGGCGGATGACGTTAGGGAATTTCACCCCACGTGAGACGGTCGGCGAGCTCGACCGGTACATCATCGGGCAACACAAGGCCAAGCGTGCCGTCGCCATTGCGCTTCGCAACCGCTGGCGTCGACAGCATGTGACGAGCGACCTCCGTGACGAGATCGCGCCGCGCAACATCATCATGATTGGGCCCACCGGTGTGGGTAAGACCGAAATCGCTCGCCGGCTAGCGAAGCTCGCGTGCGCCCCATTCGTGAAGGTCGAGGCCTCGAAATTCACCGAGGTGGGATACGTTGGGCGTGATGTCGAATCGATGATTCGCGACTTGGTCGAGAACGCGATCCAGATCTGCGAAAAGGAAGCCCTCGAAGGCGTCCAGACGCGCGCGCAGGATGCCGCCGAAGAGCGGCTCGCCAAGATGGTGCTAGCCACGCAACGGCCACCCGCCCAGCCGGAGCAGGCTGAGCCGAGCCCGCAGACGCATCAGTTCGGGCCCCTCAGCTTCCAGATCACCCCGCAGCAAGCTCAGCAGCCGCAGCCGTTTTACTCCGACAGCGAGATCAACGACATCCGGCAGCAGTTGCGCAGCGGTGACCTCGACGATGCGGAAGTGGAGCTCGACGTCACCGATACCAACAATCCGTTCATGACCATCTTCGGCGCGCAGGGCACCGAAGAGGTCAACCTGCAAGACATGATGTCGCAGATGCCCGGGTTCAAAGGGAAGACGAAGCGGCGCCGGCTCAGGGTGCCGGACGCGCTCGAGGTTCTCAAACAGCAAGAGGCGAAGAAGCTCATCGACCACGACAAGGTCCAGCGCGACGCGGTGCAGCGCACCGACCAGGCGGGCGTCGTCTTCTTGGACGAGAGCGACAAGGTGAGCTCCGACCGCCGTGTTGGC
>QMMB01000296.1 GCA_003647035.1 Deltaproteobacteria bacterium
CGCCCGTCCCGAGCCGTCCTCCGGTGACTCAGCCGCACAAGACATTCGCTGGCACTCCCCTAGCAGACCGCGCCGTCTGGAATGCAGGCCCAGTCGATCCAGCAAAACCCACAGTACGAGCCATCGTCGCAGCCTTCAGACCGGCAGTCGAACTTCGAGAGGCACTCGTCGAGCTCCGGCGTATTGGTCCACCCGCACTGGCCCCATGGCTGGATCTCGCACACGCCGACCTCCTGGTAGCAGGCGAACTCGGGCAGCGCGACACATGGCGAAGCCACGTCTTGATTCGCGCAGATTTCGCCATTGCACCCGGTCGGTCGACATTCGTCAGGCGGTAAGCAGGCGCCGGCCTCCGGCGAGAGGCAGATCCACTCGGCTTGTCCGTCCGGCGTCTGGCAGTAATCGCAGGTCCAACCCGCTTCACACCCGTTGGTCCGGCAGTCGCCCGAGGGTGGCACGCACCAACCGACGCACACGTCGCACTCCGGGCATGCCGGGTCCTGCCGACAGACGTCAGGCGCGTTGCAGTGCTGCTCGTCGCCACACTGCTCGGGTCCGTAGCACTTGGCCACACACTCGCCGCGGAAGTTGCGAATGTGCGTCTGCACCGGGCAGTCGACGCCGCACTCGCCTGCGTGCGCCACTTGAACGTGCGCACATCGGGCTTCACACGCGTTGCCGTAGGTTTGACCGTCGACACCGCACACAGGCGCATAGATCTCCGGGCAACCGCATCGTTCGCACGCGCCCGCTTCGCATACGTATCCGGGCGCACAATCAATCAGCGCGCACATGTCGACGCACATGCCGGGCGGCAAAGGAGGCTCCGAGCCGCCCGGGTCGGCGCTATCGAGGGGCCACACGTTGTATCGATCGCAGTAGTGACCCGGCGGGCAATCCCCGTCGTCGTAACACTCGCCCGGATGCTCCAGGCATTCGACGAGCTCGTGTGTCGGGGTGAAGCCACACTGCCCATTTTGCTGACGGTCGCAGGTGGCCTGCTGATAGCATTCGTAGACGGGGCGCCACTCACAGGTGCTCGCGATGTCCATGCCCTCTTCTACGCAAAGATGGTCGCTGCACCCCGCGCGCACGCAGCCTTCACCGGGCGGCTCCGTGCAATACCCCTCGTGCCGCACGCCCACGGCGGCACACGCCGCTTCACAAGCGTTGATGTAGTTGCGTCCATCGCCACCGCATGCCGGTTCGAAGACGCCAGGGCAGTTGCAGCGGGTCGGGCCCGGAATACACCAATAGGCGTCCGGCTCCGACGGAAAGATCGCCGGATCGGCGCCGTTCTCGTTCCCCTCGCCCGCGGCCCACGGCGCCGGCATGCACTCGTCACCGACGAAGCAGTCATTGGGCGACCCGCAGTGCATCGGCTCGTCGCAGCGGCCGCGGTGTTCGACGTCGTGTTCTCCGCGGGCAGCGTCCTCTACCGAATACGTCTTACCGTCGACGCCGCAAACGTATCCCTCGACGGGGCCGGCACCCTCGGCGCTGGTCTCACCACAACCGACCACTGCCATACCCACGGCACCAAGGACTACACAAGCCAGCCAAAATCGCTTCATTGTTTCTCTCCACGGGTAAGGGGATCTGGCTATTTCAATACGCAATTTTGGTGCCACCCTACGTCGCGGAAAACCGCCCTGAATTCAGAGGCCAGAGACTATGCCGGTGTGCCAGCCCGTGCCAGCACCGCCTAAAGCCACTGCAAAAAGGTCAGGTCTGTTGGGCCAAACGACGCTCCAGCCGGGCCACCCGCCGCTCGGCCGCGTCCTCTCCTTCGGCCAAGCACGTGCCGCCCGCGTGCTCGAGGGCGCGCGCGAGGTCCTTGCGCCGGTGCTCGTAGTGCTGGGTGAGCGCCACTTGGACGCCCGCGCGCAGCGCTTCGTCGGCGGCACGAAGCGCGCCGAGCAGCGCTCGTTCTTCATCGTCGACATCGCCCACACGGCGAGCCATCCGCGCATTGATCATGCAGGCTTCGACTATGCATGCGGACTCTCCGCCACCCTCTACAGCCGCGTCCGCAAAGGAGCGCGCACGCACACGATCGCCTGTACGCTCAGCAACCTTTGCGTAGGACAGGTGGTCACGCGGGTCGTCGCCGCGGTGTACCTCGTCAAAATGATTGACCAACTCAGCGACGAGCGCAGCCAACGCGATCAAGTCATTCGCGTTGTGCTCGATCACCTTGGCAAGGGGAGACACGTCGCCCCCATCGAGATAGTCGAAATAGATCTGTGGGATCAGCGCGCCTGAAACGTCGTCCTCTCGGTACATCTCAAGCACTTGGCGCTCGAGTTCCACCAACCTCACGGACTTCAGTCGCGACCGCAAGACTCGACGCGCGCAATGCAATAGATCGAGATGCGGAGGCAAGACCGGCGCGGGCACACGGTTCAACACGAATCGGCTGCGCAAGAGCGGCCAGTCGAAAGCCTTGCCATTGAAGGAAACCACGCAAGAGCTCTGTTGCACTCGTTCACGCAACCAATGCAGCATCGGCGCCTCGCGGCCGAGCTCAGGCAAAAAAAGCTGCTGAATCCGCATCGATTGGTCCTCGAACCAGCCGATGCCGATCAAGAAAGGCACCGTTCCCGTCCCACCGGCAAGCCCGGTCGTCTCGGTGGCCGCGAACACCTCACACAAAAGGTCGATGCCTGCGAGCGACGGGTCCAGGGCGAGTTGCGCGAGGCGCTCGGTCGATACGTGGAGCGCTTCGGCAATGGGCGCTCGCCCGTGATGATGATGAGGCTCGAGGTACTCGTCGATCAAGTGGAGCTTGCCATGCTCGGTCTCGCGCACCTGGCCCGGGAGCGCGCCTCGAACACTGGCGATATCGAGTTGCCGCGGGGTCGTTTGCGCAAGTCGCGCGAGGCTTCGTTTGATCGACATCGGTCCTCAGTAACCCTCAGTGAATAACGCTCACGCCAACGGCATCTAGCAAGCCAAGCACCAATCGCTTGCGTGCAGCCTCGAGGTCGTCATCTCCGGACGTATCCGGGCCGATGCAGCCCGGGCAACCTTCGCTGCACTCGCAGCTCTCGATCAAATGCCGTGCACGGCGCAGCAACTCCTCGCGCTCTTCGAAGAGACGTGACGCCAACCCAATCCCACCTGCCACCGTGTCGTAAAGAAAGATCGTGGGGTCGAAGCCGGGGCCCTGGCCCTTTGCGGGCGGACCCTCCTCTTCATGGCAACTCCCGAGCGTGCGGCCGAGGTCGCGCGGGTCGATCATCAAGCCGACCGCGCCTACCACGTGCATCGCCTTCGAAAGCCCGCGCAACGCATCGACGATGACCGCCCGCGACTCGGGTTGGCTCTGAACGAAATCCTCGGGGAAGGTGAGCCAAAATGCGGTCGTATGCTTCTGCATCTCGGGAAGGTGTACCTCGCCATAGCCGACGTTCTCGTGGGTGTGGAACTTGATCTTCTTGTAGCCCACGACCTTCTCGATGACGCTCACGTCGCCGAGGCCCGCATCGAGGGGCACCTCGCCGAGGTCGACCGTGGCGCTCTGATCTTGCTCGAGGACCGTGACCTTGCTGTGTGTCATCGCGGTGGTGTAGTAGTCGGGCTTGACGTGGCGCACGAACGCCTTGTGATTGTCGAAGTCGAGCCGCTCGACTTGATACTGGCCGCCCTCGTGCTGATAGATCGCCTGCTCGTGCAGCATCGTATGGGTGCTGCGCCAGTCCATCTCGGCGATGGTGCGGTCCCCGTCGAGGTCGACGATGACGAAGTTATCCCAGCTCGCGCTTCGCAACGAAACGCCATTGGCTGGGTAACTATCCGACGCCCAGTGGTAAATGGCCCCGGCCGCCGTGGAGGCGGCGTGCACGACGCCGTTGTCGGCCAAGTAGTCGAGAGCCTCGCCGAGCGCGTCGTCCGGGACATCGCCAAACACGTCGTCGGCCTCGAAGGGCAGCTCGAAGGCGGCGCACTTGAGATGCTGAATCAAAATCTCGATGTTGTCGGGATCGATACGCGCGTGTTCGATCGGCGCAGAGATCAGCTGCCGTGGGTGGCGCGCCATGAACTGGTCTACCGGATTGCTCGACGAAACCAGCACGGCCAACGACAGATCGCGACGACGCCCTGCACGCCCAAACCGCTGCCAAAGCCCCGCCATGGTCCCCGGGTACCCGGCACAGACGACCGCATCGAGCGCCCCGATGTCGATGCCGAGCTCGAGGGCATTCGTCGCGACGACGCAGCGGATTTCACCTTCACGAAGGGCCCCTTCAATGCGACGGCGAGTCTGCGGCAGATAGCCGCCCCGATACGCATGAATCGCGGACGGGTCGATCTGGTCGCGCGCCAACCGGTCGCGCAGGTACTTGAGCATCACCTCGACGCCATTGCGGGAGTTGCCAAAAACCAGAGTCGGAACGCCCGCGCGCACGAGATCCTGGGTGAGCCGCACCGCCGTCTTGATGTAGCTCTGCCGCATCCCGAGCTCCGCGTTGATGACCGGCGGGTTGTACACGATGACGTGCCGGGGCCCGGTCGGCGCGCCGCTCTCATCGATGAGCTCCACCGGCGCGCCGCAGAGGCGCGACGCGTGCTCGCGCGGATTGCCAATGGGCGCAGACGCGAACAGGAACGTGGGCGA
>QMMB01000297.1 GCA_003647035.1 Deltaproteobacteria bacterium
CCGAGCCGGGGCATGCGAAGCCCCGCCTGGCAAATGATGTCTCGTTGGATCTCGTTGGTGCCGCCGCCGAACGTCAGCACCAACGACATGCGGTAATACTTCTCGAGCCGCCCGCGAAGGAGCGCACCCTCGGAGCTGTGGTGAAGCACGCCCGCCGCCCCATGAACCTCCATGAGCAGCCGCGAACCCTCGACGTAAAACTCTGCGCCGAAGACTTTGATCGCGGATGCATCGGCCGGCGAAAGGGTGTCTTTGGCGATGCCCCAGGCTTGCTGCCAGTTGAGCAACTTCAGAACTTCGAGCTTCGCGTAGACACGAGCGAGGTTCGTCTTCACCCAAGGCAGGTCGATGACCATGCCGCCGTCGCCGTTGGGGGTCTTCTTGGCCCATTCGATCGTCTCGGTGCAGATCTTCTCGAGCGGACCGACCGAGCAAAGAGCAACGCGCTCGTGATTGAGCTGGGTCGTAATCAAGTGCCAGCCGTTGTTCTCCTCGCCCACGAGGTTTCCGACGGGGACCCGTACGTTGTCGTAGTAGCATGCGTGCACGTTGTTCTCCCCAAGGGCGTGCATCGGCGTAATCTGAACGCCTTGTGCGTCAGCAGGCACGATGATGATCGAGATGCCTTTGTGCGGGCGCGCGTCGGGGTCGGTTCGACAGGCGAGCCACATGTAGTCGGCATGGTCCGCGAGACTCGTCCAAATCTTTTGGCCATTGATCACATACTCATCACCGTCTCGGACGGCACTCGTTGTGAGCGAGGCCAGGTCGGTACCCGAGGCGGGCTCTGTGTACCCGATCGAGAAGTGACACTTGCCCTCGAGGATCTGCGGCGGGTACTTGGCCTTCTGCTCATCGGTGCCGAACTTGAGCAGGGTCGGCCCTACCGTGTTGAGCGTCAGGATGGGAATGGGAAAACCCGCGCGCTGCACCTCGTCGAAGAAGATGAACTGCTCGATCGGGCCGCGGCCCTGTCCGCCGTGTTCCTTGGGCCAGCCGATACCGAGCCACCCATCGGCGCCCAACCGCTGCATCACGTCGTGATAGAGAGGTCCGCCACCTTCGGCTTCATCGAGCTCAGCGAGGAGCTCGTCGGTGATGAGGTGGTCGAAATACGCACGGAGCTCGCCGCGTAGTGCTTTTTGCTCGGGGGTGTAGTCGAAATACATGGCCTCACGCTCCTCGGCGCGATGGCCGGAGTGAAACGTGTTCTAGTTAGCCACGGCCTGGATAGCAAGCCGAGCGGAGGGCAGCCATGAAAAAAGCCGGCCCCAGTGAGCCGGCTTTTCCGGTGAAAAACGCGAAATCTGTGATTCGCTACTCGGCCGCTTCGGCGGCTTTCACGGCATCGTCGGCGGCCTCTTCGGCGGCCTCGACTGCCTCCTCAGCGGCCTCGACTGCCTTTTCCGCTACCTCTTCTGCAGCTTCGGCAACTTCCTCAGCCACCTCTTCTGCGGCTTCCGCCGCCTCTTCTGCAGCCTCACCGGCTGCCTCAGCGGCCTCGCCGGCTGCCTCAGCGGCCTCTTCAGCCTCGTGCGCGGCGTGATCGGCAGCTTCCGCGGCCTCACCGGCAGCGTCGTCGGCCTTCTTGCAGGCCATCATGGCGCCGCAGATCGCGAGGACGAGCCCCAATCGAAAAATGTTCTTGGTCATAGTGATTCTCCTCCGTAATTGCGCGGGGCACACCACTACGCCCACACTCCCCGCAGCACGCGTCGGAAGTAGCGGTTTGCCGAGAACACGTCAAACATGCAGCCCACACAGACGCACCTTTGTCTCCAACTTGTGTTCGGCATTCTCGGGGAAATCCATACGGGTGAGGGCCCACGTAAGCTTGCGCAAGGACAGGCGGAAGACGGGTTCCTTGGGCACCGTCGAGATTCATGCGCAAGGGATTATTACAAGCTGAGTGCCGGAGCCGTCCGAATTGTCATTTTGTGTCAGGCAGCCCTCGGGCTCGGCTGAGGCCCATCGTTCACTTGCGGAACTGCTTGAAGTCGGGCGCGCGCCTCTCCATGAAGGCGGAGAACGCTTCCATGTTCGCCGGCGATCCCATCAACTTGCCGAAGCCTTCCATCTCGAGCTTGCGGGCAAGCCCAACCCTGTCGCCGTGCATCGCCTTCATGAGCCGTTTGATTTCAACGAGCGAATCGATCGGCCACTGCGCCATCTCGCGCGCCTTTTCGAGTGCCTGAGCCACGAGCTCGCTGTCGGGGTACACCCGCGTCGCGATTCCGTATTCGAGTGCCTTGTCCGCCCCAAAGAACTCGGCGGTGAACAGCAACTCGGCTGCCTGTTTGTAGCCAATGGTCGCGGGCCCCAGGTAGGCGGCAGCCGCTTCGGTGACTAGACCCAGACTCGCGAACGGGAAGCGCATCTTCACACTCTGCCCGAGGTAAACGACGTCGGCGTGAAAGAGCACGGTAGCGCCGAAGCCGATGGCGCACCCCTTGGCGGCACAGACGAGCGGCTTATCGAATGCGCAGATCGCGTCCATCATCAGCTCGAAAGGCGGCGGCCCATCTGCATTCATCTCGACCGCCGAAAGATCCAGCCCCGAGCTGAAGTCGTCCCCCGCACCCGTGAGCAACATGACAGCCACCTTCGGATCGGAGCTCGCATCAGCGAACGCATCCCGCAACGCCAGAAACGCCTCCGAGTTGAAGGCGTTACGACGCGCAGGTCGATTCATCGTCACGGTAAGGACCCCGTCGGTATCGAGCTCGGTGAGGACTAGGGGATCGGACATGAGGACGGCGTAGCACAGTGGGCGTAGCACAGTGGGGACGCTTTCCGGAAGTTCGGAAATCGAACCGCTTTCCGAACTTCCGGAAAGCGTCCCCTACTCTCTAGAACGCCCTACCCCCCCTCTCGCGCAGCAACCGCAACAGGTTCCTCAAGACCACCGGCCGGACCTCGCTGCTCTCGAGCGCCGCGGCGTGCAGCAAGTGTACCGGTCGAAACACGTGGGAGGCGCCGATGAGCTCGCCGTCTTGGCTCCAGGCTGTGGCGCCGAACTCGGTGCTCAGGTCGGAGACCGGGAAGCGGTCTCCCGCGGCAAGCGCCAGGCGGAACTCGCCCGGTAGGCCGCAGAACAGGCCCTGACTCACCGAGGCGACGTTGGTCAACCGGCCGCCGACGCGTGGCTCTGACGGGTCGGTACGCGGAGCGCCGAAGAACTCGGCGACCGGGCCCACCGCGGCGCCCACCGCAAGCAGCGTGGCGCCTGTCCAGCACAGCTGGTGCGTCCACTCGCGCAAACGCTCGTTTCGCGTCACGCCGGATCGTGTCGCGATGACCGCAAGGGCGCCCGGATCATCATGCGCAGCGGCAGACGACAACAGCGGCCCCTCGACCACATCGAAACCGTACGATCGCAGGTCCGTCGCGAGCTGGAACGCTGACCCGTCATGCACCACGGTGGCCCGCCGCGGTCGTGCTTGGACGCGGGAGTGCCTTTTCTGAGCTTGGTTTCTTTCTGTCCGTGCCATCGTCGGAGCTCCCAGCCCCTCTCACGACGACCCTGGATTTTTAACCAAGAAGGCCGCCCTGAGAGGCGGCCTTTGAGCGACAAAACGCGCAGGCCACCTCAGTCGGTGTACCAAAAGTAATTACGCAGAATGTCGCAATGAATCTTCATTTCGCCTCCAGTTTACGGCCGCTCGCGAGGGCGTCAAGCTCCCGTCCAGCGCCCCGAAGGGATCACGGGAAACACGTCGGGATCGCCCAGGTAAATGTAGGTCCACGCAAGCATCGATCCACTGCTGGTGACAGCACTGACCAAGGAGCGCCGGTAGAGAGAACCTTCTCCGCCATAGCCAGAGAAGTCCTCGTACGAATCGAACGCTTCGAGCGTCGCGGCGACGTCGTCGACCTCATAGAGCTCCCCGTGCACCGAGCCGCCTTCATTCAACACGAGCCCTGGGTACCAGTCGATGTGGATCAGCGAAGCGCCCACGATTCGGGCAGAACCGTGTGCACGCCGTACGCGCGGCGCGAGCAGCGCGTGGCTCCGCATGCCGCGCATCAAGGTGCCGTACGCGAAGATCGCGGTCGGGTTCGCGGGAGCGGAGCCACCATCGGCAGCTGCGACAAAGCCGTCGTGTGCGTGACCGAGGCGCGTCAGGCCGCGGGTCACGATCTGACGATACTCCGGGCTCGGCGCCACGAAATCCCGCACACGCTCATCGCAAACGCAGTACGTCGTTGCCGAATGCGCCCGTCCATCGTCGGTCAACGCTGTCACCGAGACGCGCCGGTAGTACCCACCGGACACCCCCTCCTTCGCGTCCAACCCTCCCCAATCGTGCACCCGGAACAAAGCCCCCGGAATAGCCGTGCCATGGCGCCGGCGGACGTCGAGGGCGCCTCCCTTTCGGAGCCGCGACTGGTAGCGAAACACCAACTCGTAGTCAGGGAGCCACGCGGGACCGAGGAGCTCGATCGACGCGGCGTCATAGCCCTTGCTCTGACACCACAGCGCCCAGTTCTCTTCGTCGAGGTTGGAGCCGTAGGCGAAGTAGACCACGCGACAGCCTAGCAGCCCTGGTATAAGGGCGTCGCGTCTAGAAGCTCGCGAGAGGAGAACCCCCGTGGATCAGTTTCCGATCATGATCTCC
>QMMB01000298.1 GCA_003647035.1 Deltaproteobacteria bacterium
GCCGCAATGATGATGACCAAAACGACCAAAATGAGCTTCGAGAACATACGCCCCAAGGATAGTGGCGTGCGGTGCCCGCGCCACAAGGCACGCCCCGGTACCGGCGTGCGGGAGAGGGAGGGATCGCGTACGGTTCCGGCATGCTTGGAATTACGATTCGGGCCGTGCTCCTGGTGCTCGCCACGAGCCTCGTCGTCGCCTGCAGCAGCACTGGCGGCGCCGGTGGCAGTGGCGGGATGGGCGGCGTTGGCGGAGTCGCGGGGTCCGGCGGCAATAGCGGGAGTGGTGGCAGCTCCGAGCCTGAGTTCGAGGAGTTCGTGTGGCGAACGGACACCCCCGATGGGCGTGTCGAGCGACTGTGCGCCGCGGCCGCGGCACCCGACGACGCGCCCGACACCACGTTCATCGCTTGTGACATCGAGGGTGCGACGTTTTCGAGTGAAGAGCCGCCGGCCAAGGACGAGCTCGTGGTGCTCGCATACAACATCTTGCGCGGCTTCGATGTCGACGACCAGCTCGACATGATTCTCGACATCATTCTGCCGCGAGGGGTCGAGGTTACCAACGCTGGTCGCTGTCCCCCCGAACGCTGTGGGTCACTCTCCGATCATCTCCCCGTGTTCGCCGAGGTTCGCGGGGTCCTCGGCCAGTGACGCAAAAGCGGCATCCGGGCAAAAAGCGCGCTAGACCTGCGGCATGAGCGAGCCAAAGGGCAAGACCGAGGGCCAAGAGAACGCGCCCAACTTCATTCACGACCTCGTCGAAGCCGACATCCGCGACGGCAAGCATGGCGGTAAGGTGGTGACGCGGTTTCCTCCGGAGCCGAACGGATATCTGCACATCGGGCACGCCAAGGCGATCTGCTTGAACTTCACGACCGCAGACATCGCGGCCGAAGGGCGCTGTCACCTGCGCTTCGACGACACGAACCCAGAGGCCGAGGAAACCGAATATGTCGAGGCGATCCGTGAGGACGTGCGCTGGCTCGGATTCGATTGGGGGAGCCACGAGTACTTCGCGTCGAACTACTTCGAACGGCTCTACGAGTGCGCGGTGGACTTGATCAAGCGTGGGCTCGCGTATGTCGACAGCCAAACCCTCGAAGAGATCCGGGCAGGCCGTGGCGACTTCTACAAGCCAGGGGTCAACAGCCCGTTTCGCGAGCGGCCGATCGAAGAGAGCCTGGCCCTATTGGCCGGCATGAGAAAAGGCGAGTTCGACGAGGGCGCTCACGTCCTGCGTGCGAAGATCGACATGGCGTCCAAGGACGTGAACCTACGCGACCCGGTGATGTATCGGATTCGCAAGGTCACCCATCATCGCACGGGCGACGATTGGTGCATTTACCCGATGTACGACTACGCGCATCCCATGTCGGACGCCTTCGAGGGCGTCACCCATTCGGTCTGCACGCTCGAGTTCGCCCATCACAACCCGCTCTATCAATGGTTCGTGTCGCACTTCGACTTCGACCCTGTGCCTCGGCAGTACGAGTTCGCGCGTTTGAACCTGACCTACACGGTGATGAGCAAGCGCCTTCTCAAGCGGCTCGTCGAGGAAGAGCGCGTCAATGGCTGGGACGACCCACGCATGCCAACGATCGCCGGAATGCGGCGCCGGGGCTACACGCCTGCCGCGATTCGCCGGTTTGCCGAGCGCATCGGCGTGTCACGGCGGGACAGTATCGTCGATGTGGGGCTCCTCGATCACGCACTTCGCGAGGACCTCAACGCCACCTCGCCCCGCACCATGGCAGTTCTGCGTCCGTTGAAGCTGGTCATCGAAAATTTCCCTGAGGGCGAAGAGGTCGAGCTCGACGCACCCTTCAGCCCCAACGACGAGAGCTTCGGCTCCCGACAGCTCCACCTCACCCGCGAGCGTTTCATCGAGCGTGACGAGTCCAGGGAAGAGCCCGTGAAGAAGGGGTTCCGCCTGGCGCCCGGAAAGGAAGTGCGGTTGCGCTACGCCGCGCTGGTGACGTGCAACGAGATCATCAAAGACGACGCGGGCAACGTCATCGAGCTCCGCTGCACCTGGGATGCGGAGTCCAAAGGCGGCAACGCGCCCGACGGCCGCAAAGTGCGCGGAACGATTCACTGGGTCAGCGCCAAGCACGCCGTTGACGCAGAGGTGCGCCTCTACGACCGCCTCTTCAACGATGAGAATCCCCTCGACGTGGCCCACGAAGGCGACTTCACCGATCGCATCAATCCCGCGTCGCTCGAAGTGCTTAGAGCCGCCAAGCTCGAACCCAGCCTAGCCACGCGGGGCCCGGGCGAACGCGTCCAGTTCGAGCGCCTCGGCTACTTCGTCGTAGACCCGGACAGCTCGCCCGCTCGCCCCGTCTACAATCGCACCATCCAACTCAGAGACTCCTGGTCCAAACACACATAAGGGGACGGTTCTCACTTCCCTTTGAAGTTGGGGGGGCGTTTTTGGAAGAAGGCGAGGACGCCTTCTTGTAGGTCCTCGGAGCTGGCCACGCGTTCGAGTGCGGCGTACTCGTGCGCGAGTCCCTCGTCCAACGATTTGACGCCGCCCTGGACGACCGCGTCTAGGATTCCCGCGACGGCCAGAGGCGCCTTCGAGCCGAGCTCTTCGGCGAGAGCGGAGACACGTGCGTCGAGCTCGTCCGGCTCACACACCGCCGTGAGCAGGCCGGCGTCGAACGCCTCGTCCGCACTCAGTTTTCTTGCGAGCAGCATGACCTCGAGCGCGCGTGCACGCCCGATCGTATGGGTGAGCCGCTGCGTACCTCCCCAGGCGGGAACGACGCCGAGCTCGACTTCCGGAAGGCCGATCTTCGCGCCGTGTGCCGCAATGCGAAAGTGGCAGCCCAGGGCAAGCTCGAGGCCTCCGCCCACGCAAGCTCCGCGAATCGAGCAAACGACGGGTTTGCGCATCGTCTCGATACGCCGGATCACACGTAGCCGCTGGTCGATGAACTCTTTGACGCCGGGCCCGGCGGCCGCCGCTCCAAACTCGCGAATATCGGCGCCCACCGAGAAGTTCTCGGTGCCCGCACCGCGGACGATGACCACCCGAATGGCAGTGTCCTCGTCGAGATCCCGTATCGCCGCTTCGAGCTCATCGATCAGCGCCATGCTCAACGGGTTGTAAGGCGGCTCGTTGAGCTCGACGGTGGCCACCGCGCCTTGCTTGTGAACCAGAATCTTCATGTCGCCTCCGGGATTGGCACGGGGTGTCTCGACCAGTAGGTTGCTGGCGTAAGGCCCGAGATCAGATGCCACACGCCCCACCAGGCGGCGATGATCGCTGGGTTGAAGTTGAGTTGAACCTGGTCGACGGCGTCCATGCGGGCCGTGTTGCAGTACCACATTCAAGCGCGCACTTGCCGGGAAAGCTCTGATATGCTCGCGCCCCCAATGCGCATCTTCCTCACGATCGCCGCGCTCCTAGTCATCGTCATCCTCGTGGGGGGCGTGGCCTCGTTGACATGGCTCATGACCCGCGGGCCTAGCGAAGCGCAGGCAGCCCGCATTGCCGCAGTTCTCGAGAGCACCGCCCCTCCTGGTGAGCCCGCCGCCTATGCGCACTGCGCGTCATGTCATCTGCACGATGGGGCCGGGAGGCCTGACGGGTCGATACCGGGCTTAGCGGGTCAACGGCAGGCCGTGTTGGAGAACAAGCTCCATCGTTTGCGGCTGGGGATCACGCGCCTCCCGGTGATGGACCCGTTTGCACGGACGCTTACCCCCAAAGAGATCACCGAAATCGCGAAGTACCTGTCCGCACTGCCCGCTGCTGAGTCGGCGGTGACCCCCGCGAGCAACGTAGTGCGAGACCGTGGTGCGTCGCGCTACGCGCTGCACTGCGCTTCGTGCCACGGGGCGAACGGCGAGGGCCACGACGGATTGTTTGCATCCAGGCTCTGCGGTCAGTACGCCGGGTACCTCTACCGCCGCCTTCACGAGATCGCGACACGGGCGCGAGGGGATGCGGATGCGATCATGCAAGATGCGATCGCCCACGTGTCGGCGGGCGAGCTTCGGGTCATCGCCGCTTGGTTGGCCGAAGGGAAGGGATGTGTCGCTCCATGAGTGATCGGTTCAGTCGCAGGCGATTCGTACGTTTGAGCGGAGCCGCCGCCGCGGTTGCCTCTCTCCGGGCCCCTGGGCTGGTTCGCGCCGCGGTCGACGATACGCGGCCCGTCGCACGGCACGTGAACGTGATCATCGTCGGCGCGGGACTTTCGGGCCTCATGGCGGGCCGCGAGCTCCAGCGGCGCGGGATCGATTCGTTTCTCGTGCTCGAGGCGAGCGACCGCGTAGGTGGGCGCACGCTCAACATGCCGATTGGAAGCGGACACGTCGTGGAGGTTGGTGGGGAGTGGATCGGCCCCGGCCAGGACAGTATTGCCGCCCTGCTCGACGAGCTGGGTATCGGCGCCTTCGATGCCTATTACGGGGGCGACACGACGTACGACATCGAAGGCGTGATCTCTCGGGGTCTCTTGCCGGACGTCACTCTTGCCGAAGCAGCGGATTTCGCGAAGGTTGCGTGGCAGCTCGACCGACTGTGCAAGAAGATGCCCGTCGGTGAGCCGTGGCGGATGGTCGGCGCCGCAGATCTCGATCGGATGACGCTGGGCGA
>QMMB01000299.1 GCA_003647035.1 Deltaproteobacteria bacterium
CGGGGGCTGCGGGGGCTGCGGGGGCTAGGTGCCCAGACCTGGAATCGAACCAGGGACACGAAGATTTTCAGTCCTCTGCTCTACCAACTGAGCTATCTGGGCCCGGAAAACAGGCGCGGAGCGTAGCCGCCGCAAGGGGGCTGTCAAGCATCAGAGAAAACTTGCGTTCCGGTACGCCTTCAGGATTACAATGGTAGGTGGATGGTGTAATTCGGGATGGCAAGCCCAGTGGATGATCGCGGGGTCGACGCGTTCCTCGTTCTGTTGAGCGAAGGAGCGAAAGGCCCTAGGCCTAAGTCCGAGGCTCTCGAAGCCGTTGCGTTGCGACCGGTGTGGTTGGCCACTTGGGAACCACGTGCGGAGGGCTTCCGCACTCTGATCGACGCCGACGGTGAAGAAGCACTTGCCGTCTTCAGCTGTGAGGAGAAACTCAAGAGCGCTGCGGCACGATTCAACTGGCTCGAACCGGACGGAACGATCGCCACACATCGAGCGATCGGAGGCGACATTCTTCGGCACGCGTGGACGCGCGAGTACGCACATGTCGTGATCGACGTCGGCTCCGACGCTTCGCTCGAGTACGAGCGCGATGAGCTGAAATCGATCATGCGCGAGATGGATAGCACCGGCCCATTTCGCACATCGCGACCCCCACCACCGCCTCCACCCAAGAAGGCAGCGCCGCAGACCCCGTTTCCCGTGCCGGTCGATCGGATCTCGACCATGTACAGCATGGCGCCGAGCCATTCGGAAAAGCTCGATCGCCTGAGCGATCTGCCGACGAAGCCGCACGAGATCCCGTACGACAGTGAACCGCCGACGAAGCCGCGGGCGGCGCTGAAGCAAAGCGAGCCACCACCGAGGCAACGCAAAAGCTCTCGGCCTGCGCACAAACCTACGAGCGAACGGTCGGGATCGAAGATCGAAGAGCTTCGCGGGGACACTGCGAAGCTCGGCGAGGGCGGAACGTATGGAGCGGCTAGCATCATCCCGCCCTCTGCGGTTCCCCCGCAAGACGCCGCCCGCCAGCCAGAGTCGACTCATCCCGTGTCCACGGCGGCGCCCAGACTCACTTCCGATGCGCCGACGGCGCCGGCTGCTCATGCAGTGCCCTCGTTGCAACCCGGGAAGCTAAAGCTCCCGGCGATCGGTCCGGTCGGCGCCGGCCCAATCGAGCCCAGTCCACCGCCCATGAAGGCACAGAAGCCAGCGGAGGAGCCGGAGGAGAAGCCGGAGGAGAAGCCCGCCACGCAGCGCCCGCCACGAGTGGCCGCACCCTCGATCGGCGACGGGATCAAACTGGTTCCGGTCCGTTACGCGCCGGACGACACCCTGCTCAAAACGCTCGCGGACGTCTTGCGAGGCTACTTCGAGATCGAGTGGGCTTCGTACTGCGAGGTGGCGCGTCCCGCGGGGGACCCGACCCCGGCGGTCGGCCTGCGAATCACCGACAACTATCGGGACAACGTAACCGCTATCATCAAGGCGCTGTGCGACGCCGGCCGGGCGCATGACGTAGAAATCGACGTCTTGCTGATCGACGGCCACGACATGCTCCGCAAGGCCCGCGAGCGCGCGGTCGTCTTCTACCCTTGGAAACCCAAGCCGCTTGGCTGAAGCGCCGTGCTAAGACCCGCGAGTGACCCTTGGCGACGCACTTCCGGCCGTCCGAAGCCCCATCCCCGCGGCTGCCGGCCAAGCGTGGGTAGAACGACTCGCAGCGAGCGAGTGTCCGGCGCTGACGACTCGACGCAAACGACGTGAAGAGCAGACCGGCGCGAGTCACGACCCGATCGTGTGGGTCGAGGCGCAGGGCGCGAACGTCGTCGACGCCGACGGCAACCGGTATGTCGACCTCACCTCGGGTTTCGGCGTGGCGTTGGTGGGGCACCGTCATCCCAAGGTAGTCGAGGCGGTGAAGCGACAGGCCGACCGACTGCTGCACGCGCTCGGCGACCTCCACCCCTCGGACGTGAAGATCGAGCTGCTCGAACGTCTGTGCGAGCTGGCCCCGTGGCCGCAAGCCCGGGCGATGCTCTCTCTCAGCGGCGCAGACGCGGTCACGGCGGCCCTCAAGACCGCGGTCATGGCGACCGGAAAGACGGGCGTCATCGCGTTCGAGGGGAGCTATCACGGCCTGACCTATGGACCTTTGGCGGTGTCTGGGTTTGCGGAGCGCTTTCGCAAGCCGTTTGAGGCGCAACTCCAACCGGACGTTCACTTTGCCATGTGGCCGGAGCGCGAGGCCGACGTGGAGGCGGCGCTGCGTACACTACCCGCGGATTGGAGTCGCATGGGTGCGCTGATCGTCGAGCCCGTCCAGGGCCGTGCAGGCGTTCGTCTACCGCCGCCGGGATTCCTCGAGGCGCTCAAGCGTTTGTGCGAGGAGAACGATGCACTGCTCATCGCCGACGAGATCTTCACCGGACTCGGGCGGTGCGGCGCTTGGTGGCGGTCTGTCGACGAGGGAATCACGCCGGACGTGATCTGCCTGGGTAAGGCACTCGGCGGTGGCCTGCCCGTCAGTGCCTGCATTGCGAGTGAAGAGGTGATGGGCGCTTGGGGAGCCTCGGACCGCGAGGCGATCCACACGGGAACCTTCTACGGCGACCCCCTCGGCTCCGCGGCGGCCCTCACCACCATCGACCTCATCGAAGGCGAGCACCTGATCGAGAGAGCCGCCGATCGGGGAAACGCGTGGGCGACGGCACTACGCGCAGAGGGGCTCCCCGGCGTCTTGGAAGTGCGCCACGCGGGCATGATGCTCGGGCTGCAGTTGGGAGCTCCGATGCAGGCTCTGACTGTAACGCATGCTCTCCTCGAACGAGGGTATCTCGTGCTCCCCGCCGGCATGCGAGCCGATGTCCTGCAGTTGGCGCCGCCGGTAACGGTGAGCGAGGCCCAACTCGAAGGCTTCACCGCGTCGCTGCGGGACGTCTTAGGCCAGCCATGACTACTCGCGGCGAGCTGAAAGCCCGAATCGAGGCGCTGATCACAGCTTTCGAGGCCAGCCAGCGCGTCGAGCCCGCCGCGCGGGACGAGCTCATCGAAGACCTGGCTGCTTGGCAGGCCGAGCGCATTCCCGAGTACGGCCGACTGCAACGACACGGCGCATGGCCCCCTGCCCTGCCCACCGACGTGTTCCGGTTCCGGAGAATTGCGGCGCACCCGAAGACGGACGACCTCCGCGTGTTCCTAAGCTCCGGTACGACGTCGTCCGAGCGAAGCGTCCACGCGTATGGCGACCTCGCGCTCTACGATGCCGCGGCGCGGGCGAGCGCCCGCCACATGCTGTTTCCGGATGTCGAGAAAATGCGTCTCGTCATACTGGCGCCACACGAAGACGAGGCTCCGAGCTCGTCGCTGGAATACATGTTGGCGCGTTTCGCCGACTGGTTCGGGACACAGTGCACCTGGGTCTGGCGCGACGGCGCACTGGACCTCGAGCTCCTCACCGAGGTGCTTCGCCAAGCGGAGGCTTCCAAAGAAGCGGTCGCTGTGCTCGGCACGTCGTTTGCCTTCGTGCACGTAGAGGATGGCCTAGGCGACCGGCGGTTCGAGCTCGCGCCTGGGAGCCGCGTCATGCAAACCGGCGGTTACAAAGGCCGCTCACGTGAGGTCGACCCCGAGGTTCTGCTCGACGCGATCGCTGCGCGGCTCGGCGTTGGCACACCACGGATTATCAACGAGTTCGGAGCGACGGAGCTCAGCTCACAGATGTACGAGACGACACTACGGGACGACATCGGCGGAGCGCTGGGACCGAGGCGGCTGTGGGTCCCCCCCTGGGTTCGCGCGACACCGGTCGACCCCGACACCCTTCAGCCCGTCCATGGGGAGACGGTCGGTATCCTTCGCATCGACGACACCGCAAACCTAGACTCCGTCTGCTGCATCCAGACAGCAGATCTCGCGCGACGTCTCGACGACGGGATCGTCGTGCTCGGCCGGGCACCAGGGGCGCCTCCTCGGGGCTGCTCTCTTGCCGCCGACCAGGCCTTGGGGGCGCAGTGAGCGACGACGTTTCGGTGGTTCGTCTGCGCGCAGCCTCCGTGCGGGAGGCGGGCCCTGCGCTGACCTCGTCGAGCCTCGAGGTGCGCGCCCAGTGGCTCGCCGACTCGGCCGCCACGCTCATGGGGGAAGCGCACAATCGACGCGACACGCTGTCGGCGGCAACGGGGCTGAGCGTCCCCATGATCGAGTGGGCGACCCGTACGACCCTCGACACCATTCGGGTAGACTCGATGCTCGCATTGGCGCGAATCGTAAGGACGGGCGCCGATCGAAATCCGCATCCCATCGCGATGCTGTCGGTGATCCTTGCGGGCAACGTCTTCACCGCCTCGGTGCGAGGCATCGTCATCCCGCTCTTGTTTGGCGTCCCGGTGCTGGTCAAGGCATCTTCGCAGGAGACGGTGTTCCCGCTGCTGCTCCGCGATGCGCTTCGCTCGGCCGACGGGCAGCTGGGGGCGGCAATGAGCGTCGTCACGTTCCGGGGCGGCGACGTCGAGTGCGAAGCCGCGCTCGTCGAGCCAGCCGAGGTCGTTTCGGTATACGGCGGCGACGCAACGGTTGCGGCGATGGCCGCACGCGTGAACGACAAGC
>QMMB01000300.1 GCA_003647035.1 Deltaproteobacteria bacterium
ATACGAGGCGCTCCCCAAGTCGGGTTCTCGCTGGCGATTCGACGGATGAGCGTCCGGATCTCCGCATTGATCGGTGGACGTCCGGTTCTCTTCCGGCTCTTCCAGGTCCAGTAGAGCTTGACGCCCGTACGATAGCAGCGAATCACTGTTTCGGGCTTCGCAAGGATCAGGGCGTTCTGCCAATCGGGCCATAGACGGCAGAGCGCGACCCAGAATGCGCGGTCCGTCTGCTCTTGCGCTGCACAATGGCTAGCTGCTGTCGCAAAGCGAGGTTCTCGAGCGCGGAAACGTCAACGATGGTGCGCTGGACGGGGCTCTGAGGAGGGACACCTCTTCAGTTTCTGGCCAACCTCGGTCGGATCTTTCACGCAGGCTTGCCGGTCTCGGTCTCGACCGACGTCTGAAACTGGTCGAGCTCCTCGGCGCTGAAGTGATTGTTGGCAAAACCGAACAGGATCGTCTCCTCACGGAAAATGTGCAGGCGAACGTGCTCGATCAGATCCTTGCTCTGCTGAACGGCGCCGCTCAGCGTCAGCATGCGGGACTGTTCGTCGGGGAGCCGAACGGCGAGGCCGAAGAAGCTGCACGCCACCGCTGCCAGTTGCACCGCCCGCGTGTGATCGTTCTGCATCACGTCGACGCCGGTCTTTCGCTCGGCCGTCGTGCCGTGTTCGCCCCTTTCAATCAGGCGTCGCTTCAGCAGCGGGAAGAAGCCAACCTCCTCTTTGCGGTTGTGGACGACGAAATCCTCCTCGAAGAACTGGAAGGAGTTCCGCAGCGTTTGCCCGGTCTCGTTGCTGAGGCCGCTGGTCTCGATCTGCTGCAGCGCCTCTTCGAAGGTCGTCATCTGCGCGATCAACCGCTTGTGATCGTCCATCAGTTCCTGCAGGAACGGATGCATGGTGTCGTAGGCCACGTCCTCGGTGCTTGGAGGCGAGTAGGCGTCGGGCGGATCCATCGGGGACATGCCCTCGGTGTCCGCGCTCTTTTGGGCCATCCGGTCGAGCGGATCGTCCTTGTTCAGCTTCTTCAAGTCCATCGTCAGGCTCCTTGTTCGAGGACGCTAGCTATAGCAGAAGCCATCATCTACGCCGCGCTCTTGACGCTCACGCTCAGCGCCGTGGCGATGGCGCTTGTAGCGCGCGCCCAGTGATAACGTACAATAGCCCTCGAGAAGTCGACTACATGGCGGAGTTAGAATTTCTTGGTCACACCTACACTGTTGAAGACTACGACACAGTGTTGGGCACGCTGCTCAAAAACGGCCATGCCGTGCCCAATGCCTGCCGGGGTGGCCACTGTCACTCCTGCCTGATGAAAGCCGAGGAAGGCGTGCCCATGCCCTTCTCGCAAATGGGATTGGCACCGGAACTGGTGAACGAGGGTTACTTTCTAGCCTGCCAGTGCATGATCTACGCCGACATCAAAGTCACCACACCCGAACGTGAAAAGCGCACCCGATTTACCGCGATGGTAGACGACAAAACAGCGCTTTCTGACCAGCTCATACGCTTGCGCCTAAGACCGGCACGAGATTATGATCTAGCTGGCGCTCTCGGTTTGCTGCGGGAAGCCTTGCACCATGAGCACAAGGGGGAAATTCATCTGATCCACCTGTGCGACCTGATGGCAGCGCCCCACCTGGAACGCACCTTATCGGAACTGTGTCTTGATAGCCCCACCATTAGCGGCGAATCGCTTTCCGGCGAGAACACCAAAGCACTGAGCGCTCGCTTGTAAGCGATGGACAATCGCAATCATGTGCGCTGTTTCTTTTGGACGAACAATGATCCGGAAGATAGCGGGGTGCAGAAGATCATCGAAGGATTTCTCGATGGTCAACAACTGTTCGTGATGACACCCTGATCGCCTGGCAGTCCCATCCTGTCCGACTAGCCAACAGCCGCCTCCAGCCGTTCGAAATCGTTCGCTTCGTGGTCCGAGCACCGATTCCTATCCGCACCCCAAACGGAGTTGGCGCCAGATGGCGAATTGCGGTGAATGGGTAGATGGCGACGTGGTAAGGAGGCGCGAATACCGATAGGCGCTATTGGCTGTCGAGCTCGTTCCCAGCGACCTCAACACTCACCGCATGAATCTCATCGACCATCAGCTCGGCGAGTGCGTCATAAACGAGGCGGTGTTGGGCGATACGGCTGAGGCCCTGGAATCGCGGGGAGGCGATTCGGATACGGTAGTGGCCACGGCCACCGCGGGCGCCTTCATGGCCGATGTGCAGATGTCCTTCGTCGATGATTTCACACGATTCTGGTTCGATCGCTGCGGCTAGCAGCTCTTGCATGCGTTTGATGCGACTGGTGTTCATGGCCTGACCTGTATGAATGGCTTGACGGTAACGTCTTCGCTATCCGCGAGGCAAGAGCTCTCGGCTATCGGTGGTTTGGCCTACGCCGATATTGGCCTACTCCGATAGTCGCGGAGCCTGGACTTGTCGTTCCTCAAAACATTGTCGGTCGCCAGATCTTAGCCGGCACGCCCGCGAGGATGACCAAGTGGACAGAGCTTGGGGCCTCATGCGCGTTGCCGACGGCTCCACATGGGCGCGTAGAGCGCGGCATCCGCTTTGGCCCCACGCAGTGCGCCCAGCGCGCGCTCACGGCCGACGTTCGTTGTGGGACCGAGCCTTTCGTTCAGCCTGCGCGTCGTGTGTAGCGATGATGCAGCCCGCCGACCATCGGGGTAGGCTAGCTTGACCCCGAGCATGGAAACGTCAACGATTGTGCGCTCAACGGGGTTGTGAGGAGGCACACCAAACCCGCACGAAAGACCGGCGTTCTTGGACGCCTTTGCGCTATCCCGGGACCTGATTCCATGTTCTCCTCTGGGCTACCCCGTTGTGCGTTTCGCGGAGTGTGGAATGAAACCGAGAATGGGCCTTTTGCCGTTCGTTTCGTTTCCGTGGGGTAGTGTCCGAAGCCAAGTGAACTCGTTCGTATCCATGTCTGCCGTACTCCGACTCGTTGCCACTTTGACACTGGTTCTTGGGGCGTGCTCGACGGGCTCGGAGCGTGCCGATTTGACGGGGTCGCTCGCGCTGGAGCTTCAGATTGCCGACGGGGTGCTCATCGAGTCGGTGCGTTGGGCGATCACCGGCGGCGACATGGAGCCGATGTCGGGAGCGATCGACACGAGCGCGCCGGGATCCACCGCCTCGGTGGAGGTCCTCGGCATTCCGCCCGACGACGGCTACACGGTCACGCTTGAGGCGACTTCGACGGATGGAGAAACGACTTGCGCCGGCTCGGCGCAGTTCGACGTCGAAGCCCGCGAGGTGAACGAAGTGCACATCATGCTGCGGTGCAAGCAGGCGCCGCGGTTCGGTGGCGTCCGCGTCAACGGCAAGCTCAACGTCTGCGCGGAGCTCGTCAAGGTGGTCGTGTCGCCGCTCGAGACCTCCGTGGGCAGCGCGATCGACCTCAGCTCGCAGGCCGAGGACGCAGAGGGTGACCCGATCACCACGATGTGGGAAGCGCGCGTCGGAACGATTGCAGACCCTGAGGCGTCGGCCACCACGTACACCTGCACCGAGCGCGGCAGCGATCAAATCCGTGTGGTGGTCTCGGATGATGGATTTCAACACTGCATGAGCGAGTGGACGGTCGACGTGAAGTGCGTGTCCGATGCCCCCTGCGCTTCGGCGCTAGAGTGTGACGACGGCCAGCCTTGCACGATGGACGGCTGCAATGAGGGCACAGGCCAGTGCTGGAATTGGGCCCTTCCGGACGGCAGCAATTGCTCGCCTGCCAATCCACCCGCGGAGTGTCGAGCAGGCGTATGCACTCCATACAGCTGCAGCCGCGATCAAGACTGCGACGATCGCAACGCGTGCACGGACGACTTCTGCGATGCCGGGACGGGAGACTGCTTCAGCGAAGCGAGGCCGGACGGCGAACCGTGCTTCCTGTCGGGGGCATCCTTCGCAGTCTGCACGGCGGGCCAATGTACCGAGGCCGCCTGCACGTCCGACGAGCAGTGCAAGCCCGAGACGCAATGCACTTTCCAAGGCGTGTGCGACTTGGAGACGGGTGCGTGCCAGGACCCGATCGAGGTCGAACTTGGCACCCTCTGCGAACGCTCTGACGGCTCGCCGGGGGCATGCATCCATGGTTTCTGTGGCTGTACGGAGGACACCCACTGTCCCAGCTCGGGACCGTGCTTCGTCTCCGGGTGCTTTGTGCAGGCTGGCTTCTGCGAGGGATTCCTTCTGCCCGACGGCAGCGATTGCTCCGCGGCCAATCCCCCGCTCGCGGAGTGTCAGGGCGGCGTATGTACCTCGCGTGGCTGTACCAGCGACTCGGACTGCGACGACCGCAACGAATGCACCGATGATTTCTGCAACCTCGGGCTAGGAATCTGCGACATCCTCGCCAGGCCCGATGACGAGGCGTGCTTCTTGCCATTCGTGCCGTTTGCGGTCTGCACGGCGGGCCAATGCGCGGAGGCCGCCTGCACGCTCGACGAGCAGTGCGACGGCCTTCGCCCGTGCGTCCGCGGCATGTGTGACCTAGCCACAGGTATCTGCCAGGACCCGATCGAGGTCGAA
>QMMB01000301.1 GCA_003647035.1 Deltaproteobacteria bacterium
AAACGCCCGCCGCCAGGTTCGTGCGGGCATTGAGCGGAATGATTACACTGACGTAGATATGGGCCGATTCGCAACCATCGAAGGCCTTCGGAAGTTTCGAAAGAGGCTCTTGCGCGAGCGTGACCCTTGGCGCGATACGTCGCGCCGGTTTCGTATCCGCAGGTTTGCGGGTCCGGAGTGCTTCCTCGAACACCTCGAGGGCTTGCGGGTCGGGCACCTGACCGATTTGCACGTGGGGCGCGTCACGCCGATGGAGGTGCAGTACGACGCGGTGTCGATGACGAATGCCGGCAAGCCAGACATCGTTGTCATCAGCGGTGACTTCGTGTGCCACAGCCAGATGTACCTTGCCGACCTAACCGACGTGATCAGTAAGATCGACGCGCCTGTGTTCGCCGTCCTCGGGAATCACGACCATTGGGCGGGTGCGGAACCCGTGCGAGAGGCACTTCGGCGGGGTGGCGCCGAGGTGCTCGACAATGCGCACACTACGATCACGATTCGAAATCAGCCGCTGCAGGTCCTCGGTCTGGATGACGCTTACACGGGACATGCCGATCGCCGGACAGCCCTGAAGGGCCTGCGCCCGGACCAGCCGGTAATCGGGCTTTCGCACATCGCCGAGGAGGCCGACGCGCTCTGGGAGTCTGGAGTTCCACTCGTGTTCTCGGGCCACACCCATGCCGGCCAGGTGACTGTCGCGCGGCTTCACGAACTGTCCGTCGGGAAGCTTGCCGGCCACAAGTACATACACGGGCTGTACGGTTCCCGTGGCATCGAGGACCCAAAGGGCGCGGTCTACGTTGGCGCCGGGGTAGGGGCGGCACTCGTTCCGTTGCGCGTCGGTGAGCGAGCGAAGCGCGAGGTGGCGTTCTTCGAGCTCGGCATGCAGCCTGGCGCCTTCGACGAGCACCACCAAGAGCAGCCCGCACATCCGGGGCGTGTGCCCTCGACCAAGACCAAAGAGCGGCGTGCAGAGGCCGTGCGGCGCAAACAAGAGCGCCGTGACCGCCGAAACGGCAACGGCACCCCGCCAAGTCTCCGCCATTGACCGCTCCAAAAAGGGGACATTCCCTTTTCAGCTGCAAAGCAAGAAGAGAATCGTCCGCGTTCTTTGTGGACGCCTTCGGCGGCAGTTAGGGGTTCGCGGCCAGGAAGTGTTCGACCTCTAGAGCGGCCATGCACCCGCTACCGGCGGCGGTGATCGCCTGCCGCCACTGCTTGTCCTGCACGTCGCCTGCGGCGAAGACGCCTGGAATATTGGTTTGCGTCGAATCTGGTTTCGTGACGATGTAGTCCTGCTCGTCGGTGTCGATCTGGCCGTTCAGGAACGCGGTGTTCGGCGTGTGGCCGATGGCGAAGAAGAGCCCCGCCGCCGGGATATCCCGTTCCTCGTCGGTCTTGAGGTCCTTGACGCGGACGGCTTCGAGGAAGTCTGCGCCCTTGGCCTGCGTCACGACGTGCGACCAGAGCATTTCGATCTTCGGGTTGTCGAGCGCGCGCTGCTGCATGATCTTCGAGGCGCGCAGCTCGTCGCGGCGATGAACGATGTACACTGTCGAACCGTACTTCGTCAGGAACGAAGCCTCTTCGACCGCGGAGTC
Organism: Deltaproteobacteria bacterium; assembly: GCA_003647035.1. Taxonomy (GTDB): domain Bacteria; phylum Myxococcota_A; class Polyangia; order Polyangiales; family Houyiibacteriaceae; genus SG8-38. The sequence goes on from QMMB01000301.1 coordinate 1,605, forward strand.
ACCACCGCCGATCACCACGAGTGGCTGATTGCGGAACGCGGGTAGCGCGCCATCACACACGGCGCAGGCCGAGATGCCTTTCTGCCAGAGCTCGCGGTCGCCGGCGCCGGGGATCTCGAGGCGCTTGGCCGTCGCGCCCGTGGCGATGATGACCGAGTCGGCGCTGCCTTCCTGGGCGTCCGCCTTGAAACGGAACGGGCGGCTCGAGAGGTCGATCTCGTTTACGGTCTCTGTATGGATCGTGGTTCCGAACCGTTCCGACTGCGCGCGAAAGCGATCGGTCAGGTCCGGCCCCATGATGCCCTCCGGGAAACCGGGGAAGTTCTCGACATCCGTCGTGGTGGTCAGCTGGCCGCCGGCGGCAACGCCGCCTGCCATGAATCCCTCGAAGAGCACAGGGCTCAGTTCAGCGCGGGCCGCGTAGATGGCTGCGGTGTGGGCTGCGGGTCCGCTCCCGATGATCAAGACTCGATGGCTCATGACACTCCTTTTGAGGGCGGGGTTATGCATACCCGGAGGCCAGTGCGCAAGCGCTAGCCGATCACATCCGACACCCGGGCGCCGATGGCAAGGGAAGCGGTAAGCCCTGGAGATTCGATGCCAATCAAGTGGATCACTCCGGGTTGTGAGGCCGGGTCGGCGATGACGAAGTCTGCGAATCCGCCGGCGGGGCCGACGAGCTTTGGGCGGATACCACTATAGTCCGGCGTCAAGTGCTCGGGGCGAATCGCCGGGAGGTAGCGCGCGACCGCTTCGGCGAACTGCTCGGCTCGCGACTCGTCGACGGAGTAATCGATGACGTCGACAAACTCGGCGTCCGGACCAGCACGCCGCGCGCCGGAGATGTCGGTCGTGATGTGTACACCCAGGCCACCCCCTTCGGGCAGTGGGTAGAGCAGACTGTTGCGGGTGGGTGGCGCCCCGGGGCCGAGCGCGAAGTACGATCCCTTGCAGGGATACAGGCGCCACGGGCATTGCCCGTCCCGGAGCCCCGACTTAGCGGCGACGTCGAGCGCGGACAGCCCGGCGGCGTTCACGATCCGCTTAGTGTGCAGCTCGGCCTCGCTTCCCGTCGTGTCGGTAGTCTGAACGATCCACCCGTCCCGGGACTTCCGAATTGCCTCGACTCCGGTGTGGTACACGACCGCGCCACCGGCCTCCTTGATCTCGCGTACCAGGCTCGCGATGAGCTCGTGGACATCGACGACACCGGAGCTCGGGGAGTGCAGAGCGAGCGCGCAGCGTAGCTCGGGCTCTTGCTGCCTCGCCTCCGCCCCGGTCAGGAGCTGCAGGTCTGCGGCGCCCACCTCTTTGGCATGGCGAGCGATCGCTTGAAGTCGCTCCTCGTCGTGTGGGCTCGTCGCGACGATCAGCTTCCCCGTGCGCTTGTACGGCACTTCATGAGTTTCACACCATTCGTAGAGGCGCCGGTTGCCTTCGATGCACAAGCGCGTCTTGAGCGAGTCGTTCGGATAATAGATCCCGGCGTGGATCACGCCGCTATTCCGGCTCGATATCTCCCGGCCGGGCCCGACGTCGCGCTCGATGACCACGACCGAGTCGAGTTTCTGAGAAAGCGCGTACGCGCACGCGAGGCCCACGACCCCAGCGCCGACTACGACCGCATCCACCTGTTCCGACACGGCCACCCTCCTTAGAACGCCACCGGGTCAACCCGCCGAGGTGGGAGCTGGACCGATAGCTGGGGCATCGATAGCCCGTGCTGTCGTCGGTACGCCTCGTAGTGCACCAACACTTTGCGAACGTAGCGGTGGGTCTGCGTGAAGGGAATCCGCTCCAACAGTACGTCGAGGGGCGTTCCGTCGGCGTTCTCCTGAATCCAACGTCGAACGTTGTGGGGCCCGCCGTTGTAGGCGGCTATGGCGAGCGGGAGCCGCCCGTCGAACCGGCGAATCAAGGAGCTCAGGTACCAGGCGGCGAACTCGAGATTGAGGCTGGGGTCGAGAAGGTCGGCTGGCGTGAAGTCGTCGTGGCCCAGGCTGTGCGCGATCAGCTGTCCTGTGCGTGGCATGATCTGCATGAGGCCGACGGCACCGGCGTACGACACGATGTGTTTCTGATACGCGCTCTCGACGCGCATCACCGCAAGCAGCACGTTCGGGTCGAGTCCGTATCGCTTGGCGGCGGGGACCGCGAGCCATTCGTACGCTCGTGGCAAGGTGTCGATGAAGTCAGATCCGAGGAACCCGCCGGCTGTCCCCGTGTCGCCAAGCATTGCGGCGACCGCGGCAAGTGTGGCGCGGTCCTCGTCGGAGAGCTCGCGGCGTGCGGCACGAACGTCGCTCGCGATGGGTTCGTGCCTTCGGCCGTCGGCGCGTGCCACGCAGGCCAGTCCCGCCCTCGCGATGGGTTTGCCGAGGGCGTGGCGCCAGGTCAGATAGGTCTCGAAAAGCTCGGCGGTGGCGGCCTCGCGTTCGTCGACCTGCAGCAAGATCGCTGCGCGAGCAATCCATGGATAGCTGTCCCGGTGAAGCGCGCCGATGGGCCGGAGCTGTTTGGCGAGTGCGCCGTTGGACGCCCGTGGAGGTCGGGGGGCCGTCTGCGCCTCCGCGTCGGCGAGCCCCTCCTCGCTGGAGTCATGATAACCACGCTCTACCCGCCCGAGGCCGTTCTCTGCCCAAAGCGCGTAGTAGAGGTCTCCGCCTCGTTCTGCGGTCAACTTCGCCTCTGCGAAAAATAGGACCGCATCGGCGGGCCTTTCCGCGCGCTCGTGCGCTCGAGCCAGATGGTAGAGGGTGGCTGCCCGGTGGCGGGAGTTGGGACGTTTCGCGATGTCTTGCAGCACCTCGATGATCAGATCTTCGTTGCCTGCTCCGGCGGCCGCCATGGCTGCGTCGAAAAGCAGCGCCGCCGGCGTCCCGGTTCGTGCGCCCAGAATAACGAGAATGTCGTCGACCTCTTCCACGAGTCCGGCGGCGGAAGCCACGCGGATCATGTCC
>QMMB01000302.1 GCA_003647035.1 Deltaproteobacteria bacterium
CGCCGTGCCCATCGGGTGCGCGAAGGCCGGCAGCACCCACACCCGGTGGCCGTCGGGCTTGTCCAACTCGAGGAACTCCGTGCACTCGTAGGTTTGCGGAATGCCCTCCCAGGCCTTCACCGGCTCTTCGAAGTCGCCCGCGGCGATCACCGCTGGGTGAATGCGCAGCGTGTTCCCCGTCTCCCCGGACGGATCGCGTACGTCCGAGCGCAGGAGCAGCGCCGCGGTGCCGGTCGCCGACGCCGAGAGACACACCCGCTTGGCGGTGATCTCCACCTCACCCAGGACCTGACGCGTCACCGGATTGATCGCGACGGCCTCCACGCCCCGCGCGGCGCCGCCTTGGTGCACCACCCGCACCGCCACGCAGTTCGACAGCACCTCGCCGCCTGCCGCCAGCAGCCGCGGCAGCAGCACCTTGAAGGCGTGGTGCTTCGCGTTGTAACGGCATCCCACCTCGCAGAAGCCCGAGCCCAGGCAGCCGGAGCGGTTGTGCGACAGCCCTCCGCCCTTCCACCCCAGCTCGCTGCAGGCCTTCTCCAGCAGCAGGTTGTGCCGGTTCCATTGCTCACGCGGGACGGCAGTGACGCGCAGGAGTTGCTCCAACTCCTCGTACAGCGCGGTCCACCGCGAGGCCGGTAGGTGGCTGAGGCCCCGCGTGCGCGTCCACTCGACGCGAATCGCCTCCGGGATGCGCTTGATGAGATTGATGTTGTGCAGCGTGGATCCCCCGACCCCGCGCCCCTGGTGGATCTTCACAGCGCGATCCGCCGAGGTCCGGCTGCCGCCGTCCTGCAGTAGCTTCGGGAACATCTGCTCCTCGCGCTGCGACATGTCCTTCGGCGTCAGGTACTCGCCGCCCTCGACCACCAACGTGCGCACGCCGGCCTCGGCCGCGGCCATCGCCGCCGCCATACCTCCGGCACCGGAGCCCACCACTACCAGGTCGGTGGACAGCTTGAGCGGCAGCGCGCGTGTGGAGGCGTCGAAGATCACGTCGGCCCTCCCGCGCTCTTCGGAGCTGTTCCCGACGGCGCCCGGAAGCTCTCGTACTTCGCGTCGTCGTTCTCCGGCCCCAGCGCTTCCTTGGGCCACGGCCCCGCGTAGCCGATTCCACGCCAGGCGGCCGCGTCCCGGCACACGCCCATCAGCACCAGATCCCGCAGCCCCCGGCAGGCCTCGGCCATCAGCCCGCCCCGTGCGTTCAGGGAGCGCAGGAAGGCCTCCCGCGCGTCCGGCGGTAGCCTGGTGAAGCGCGACAGCCTCAGGCCCAGCGGCGTCGTCCCGTGCTCCACGAGCCCCAGCAGTTGGTGAATCTCTAGCTGCAGTGCTCGCGGCATCGTCACCAGGAACCGATCCACGTTGGCCGCGACCACCAGCCCATCGACGCTCGACACGCCCGCCAGCACCGGCGTCGCCGCGGCCAGCACGTGCGCTTCCCAGCGTGCCAACACCGCGCCCGTCCAATCGGGCAGCGCCGGATAGCCCGTCATCCGCGCGACCGCGACGGCGCCCAGCGCCGCCACCCCGCCGCCCAAGACCACGCGCCGGCCCACGCGCACCGGGGACGCCGCGCCGTCGATGCGCTTGTTCAGCCGCGCCGGCAGCTTCTCGCGCCAGTGGGGCGCGGGGGGCAACGGGCCCCGGCGCACGGTGTTCCAGAACAGCACTCGCTGCGGCGTTCGCCCCGATGACGCGTCGGCCAGCAGTGCCGCGAAAGCCTTGCCCGTGTACACCGCCTCGATGGGCACGCCCTCCTGCTGAAGCACCTCCACCGCCGCCAGCGATTGCGCGGTGGGAATGCCGTAGCCCGCGCCCAGCTGGCCGCGGACGACGTGCACCCGCACGGCCTGCTCCGCCGTCGTGGGCACACCATTCGCGCTCAGCCACCGGGCGGCGGCGGCCACGTGCGAGCGGACGGTCCGCGCGGAGGTGAACAATCGCTCCACCGTCGCCACGGCCCGCACCTCCGTCTTCACCCCGGCCAGCCCCAACCCCAGCGCGAGGCCCGCCACCGTCCCGCCGGTGCCCAGCGCGCAGTACACGACGTCAGGCGCCTCCAGCACGCCCTGGCGAATCTGCTCTGCCAGCTCGAAGCCCGCTCGCGCCACGCCCGCCACGCCAGGAGGCAGCGTGCCGCCGGGAGGAATCACGGGCACGCCGTCGACGTGCGACGAAGTGAGCAGCTCGCGGCGCCGCAGCCCCAGCTCGATGCGGGAGCCGTAGTAGTACAGCGTCGTCGGGCCGGAGGCCACGAACGCCAGGTTCTCCAGCACGCCATTGGAGAGCGGCTCGAAAAAGAGGTGCGCTTCCACCCTGCGCCCCAGTGCCTGTGCCGCCGCCGTACAGGCCGCCAGATGCGCCGAGCCGATGGCGCCCAGCGACGCCCAGGCCGGCGCATCCGTAAAAGGCGGCGTGGCCAGCAGCACGTCCAACTTGCGCGCCTTGTTGCCGCCGTGGAGCGCGTCGAGTTGATCGTCTCGCTTCACGGTCAGCGCGCCCAGGCGCAGGTGCTTCGCCAGGTCCGGCAGCGACGTCACCGGCGACGGCGTCTTCACCCAGTTGAGCGAAGGTAGCGCGGCGAGCTCGTCGGACAGGCCCATGGCCGCGTGACCTAGCACGTTGCGCCGGCGCTGGCACCGAGAGGTCCAGGCCGCAACGTAGCCCATCACGGGTCTCGCATTGGTTCAGCTACTGAGGACCCAGGTCGCCGGCAACTGCCAGAACGAAAGGATCTCAGCGATACAGCTAGAACCATGCAATTCGGGTGTTGATGGAGCTTTTGTGCCGGAGTCACGCGGAAACGCTACAAAGGAGATATGACCGAGCGTCCACCGTCGCTCCGCCTCCCCTTCCCGCTTTCCGTTGCGAGTGGCTTTGCAGATCGGTGGCCAGCGCTGCTCGTTCCCATCGACGTGGATCGCGCGAAGCGCACCGCCGAACGGATCACGGGACTGTGTGACTATGGGGACGACGGGGGGTTTGGCCGACGTCTGCACGCTACGGTCGAGAGCTTGAAGGACACCGAGTGGAACCTGATCGGTCGCGTCGCCGTCCGAACCTCGCTGCGATGGCACCTCATCAATCGCTTGAATCTCGTCGAACTCCTGAAACGCCGTCCCGAGCTCCGTCAGATCGAGATCGCTCCCCCGATCGTCATCGTGGGCCTCTTTCGAACCGGCACCACGTTTCTACACAACATCATGGCGGCGGATCCCAACTTGCGAGCGGGCGCTACATGGGAGCTCGCCTATCCCGTGGGTCGGACCCGCGACTTGCTGGGTGATGAGAAGTGGAGGAGACGGCGAACCGCCGTTCCGCTCGTCATGACCCGCATGATCGCACCCGACCATAACGTGGTACACCACGTCACCATCGACGCCTTCGAAGAGGACTTCTTTCTGCTCGAAAACGACATGGTCGGGATGAAGTTCGTCGTTGGCTTTGGCGACTGGCAGTATGCGTGGCGCATGCTCGAATGGGATATGGAGGAGCCCTATCGCTGGCATCGCCTGCAGCTCCAGGTCCTGTCTGCACAACGGAGTGCCCAACGATGGGTCTTGAAGTGCCCGTGGCATCTGTGGAATCTCGACGCGCTTCTGAAAGTCTATCCCGATGCACGCATCGTCCACATCCACCGCCAGGTCGACAAAGCGATCGGGTCCCAATGCAGCTTGAGCTCGCGCATTTGTTGCCGGATTCAGCAAAACGTCAACCTGCACGACCTGGGCCGCTTCTGGGTCGACTACTCGCTCGCGGGGCTCGAACGCGGGCTTGCTGCGCGAGATCGTCTCCCCGCATCGCAGACCTACGACGTTCACCTCGACGCGCTTCGGGCCGAGCCAGGCACGGTCCTGCGGAATCTTTACGAGCACTTCGATCTTCCGTTCGACGGCTCATTGCTCCAACGTTTCGAGCAAGCTGCCGCCGAAGAGCCGACGTTCCAGCACGGCGTTCATGACTACCGCCTCGAGGATTTCGGCCTGCAAGCCGAAGCCGTTCGTCGGAAGTTCGCCAGCTACCGTGCTCGATTCTCCGTTGATTGAGGAGACTTTCGCGCACCGCCGACCTCGGCAGGATCCCTTTCTTGGTCCTGCATCCCGGTCACGTTTGCCTTTTTGAACGCGAAAGTCAGCAAGCTGTGGAAGCCGTTCGGGAACGCTCGGCTGAGCCATTGAGAGGCGCGTGCGTCCCCTCCGACGATGAGACGGCGCTGCTTGCGCTCGATGGCGCGCGCGACTAGCCGGCCGACCTTGTCCGGATCGAGGCCGTATTTGTCGGCCATCTCGACCGCCTTTTCCCGCTCCTCGGGGTCTTCGATTCGCGAGCTACTGATGAGCGCAGTTCGTATGACTCCGGGGTGTACGGAGGTCACCGAGACGTTCGTGTTGGCGAGCTCGGTCCAAAGCGCCTCGCTGAGGGCCTTCACGGCCGCCTTCGTCATCGAATAGCAAGCTTGGCCCGGCATTCCGAAGAAACCGAAGAGGCTCGAGATGTTGACGATCTGTGCCCAGTCGGCCTGCTTGAGGTGCGGAAGGAAGAACTTGCAGCCGTAGAGCAC
>QMMB01000303.1 GCA_003647035.1 Deltaproteobacteria bacterium
GACCGACGTTCACCAGGGCGCGCGTCATCAGGACGCCGACCCCGGTTGCCGCGGAACCGGCTCCCAGGAACATCACGCGCAGGTCTTCAAACCGAGCACCGTTGACGCGCGTCGATGCGAAGACTCCTGCGAGGGACACTGCGGCAGTGCCTTGGATGTCGTCGTTGAAGCAAAGCACCTCGTCCCGGTAGCGCCGAAGGAGCCGGTACGCGTTGGGAGTGAGGAAGTCCTCAAACTGGATCAGCGCGTGTGGATAAGCGTCTTGCACCGCGTCGACGAACTCCTCGATGAGGGCGTCGTACGCGTCGCCTTGGATGCGTTCGTGGTTCCATCCCAGGTACAACGGGTCTTCGCGAAGCTCGCGGTTGTTGGTGCCGACATCGAGTTGAACGGGAAGGCACTGACTGGGGTCGAGGCCCGCGAACGCGGTGTACAACGACAGCTTCCCAATTGGTATCCCCATCCCATTGGCGCCGAGGTCGCCGAGCCCGAGGATGCGTTCCCCATCGGTGACGACGATCACCCGTACGTCGCGCTCCGGCCAGTTGTCGAGCAATTGCCGGACGGAGCCGCGATCCTCCGGCGTGATGTAAAGACCCCGGGATTGACGGAAGATGTGCGCGAACTCCCGGCATGCCTGACCGACGGTCGGTGTATAGACCAGCGGCAGCAGCTCTGTGGTGTGCTCGATCAGCGCGCGATAGAAGAGACGTTCGTTCCTGCCCTCCAACGCGCGAAGGGCGATGTACTTCTCGATATCGTGCTCTTTTCGCCGAACGTTCTCGAGCGCCCGCGTGAGCTGGGTGTCCTGTCCGCAGACAGCCGCCGGGAGAAGGCCACGCAGCCCGAAGCGCTCGCGTTCCTCCTTGGTGAAGGCCGTCGACTTGTTGTGGCGCGCATCGTTGAGAAGCGCAGCGCCCGTGAGGTCGTGCTTGGATTGGGTCATGTAACGTTTGTTCCGAGGAGTGGTAGACTGGACGGTGTCTGAGGTTACTCCGAGTCCGGCTCGAACGGGTGTTGTACTCTCCGGCGGAGGCGCGCGCGGAGCCTACGAGGCCGGCGTCATTGCCGGCATCGTCGACATCCTGGGGGCCCAGGGGCCGGAGCGCGCGCCATTTTCGATTTTCACTGGAACCTCGGTCGGTGCGATCGCGGCAGCGACGCGTTCAACGATACCTGGGGCTACGACTTGGACATCCGCACCTGGTCCCAGATCTCGAGCGACTAGTTGTCGCCATCACAAATCATCTGGACGTGCGGCCTGCGCGGAACCAAGAACTCCTCTTAGTAGATGCGCTCCGCGGTCCAAACTCATCCGACGACGTACAGCAGGCAGCTGCGGCGGGCCACGTACGCTTCGGTCCTCACGGCTCTAGTCTTGGTCGCAGTCAAGCTGGCCGCCTGGCTTTGGACCGGCTCGGTCAGCATTCTCGCCTCCCTGGTCGACTCCCTCATGGATAGCATTGCGTCCGCGATCAATTTGCTCGCCGTTCGGTATTCGCTCATGCCCGCCGATTCCGAGCACCGCTTCGGTCATGGAAAAGCCGAGCCCCTGGCGGGACTGGCGCAGGCCGGATTCATCTGCGGATCAGCGGTGTTCCTATTGTTTCACGCCATCGACCGCATGCGCTACCCGCATGCGCTCCGCGACATCGGAATCGGGCTGGGCGTGATGGCGTTTTCGATCGTAGCGACGGCGGGGCTACTGATGCTTCAGCGTCGTGTGATCAAGCAGACTCAGTCCACGGCGATTCGGGCCGATGCCCTCCACTACGCCACCGATCTTCTCACCAACCTCGCCGTGATCATGGGCTTGCTCCTGGCTTCCTATGGTTGGGAATGGGCCGACCCCGTGTTCGCAATGGGAGTCGCGGCCTATATTGGCTACAGCGCTGTACGCATCGGTTACGAAGGGTTTCAGCAACTGATGGATCACGAGCTTCCGCCGGACGTGCAGGACAAGATCCTAACGATTGCAAAGGAGAGCCCCGCAGTGCGCGGGGTCCATGATCTTCGTACCCGGCAATCCGGCCGACTTCGATTCGTTCAGCTCCATCTGGAACTAGATGACGACTTGCCGCTGATTCAAGCGCATGCGGTTGCAGATCAGGTCGAGGAACGCATCCGCACGCTCCTGCCCGATACAGAAGTCATCATTCACCAAGATCCAGCCACATTGACCGATGAGCCAGGACGTCAGTCTTAGCGCTCTCTCTGCGATGAGGCGGATTGAGCGCTACGCGCCGGAGTCGGAGTAGTCGACCTCGAGTTCCGGATGGCGCTGAGGAACCCCGACGCGGAACCAAATGAAAGGGAAGAGTGGGTTGGGCAGCCAGTACATCCAGCCGAGGTTGCGAACTCGCTCGCCCGTCGCAAGCAACAAATCCATCCAGACATAGAGGAACTTGTAGGGACAAAGGCCCGGCATGAAGTTCACTTTGAACCCGTCGGTCCGGAGAAACTTACGCCTGATGTAGAAGTTCCCCTCGAAGGGGGTGATGTTCCATCCGACGGGGCCTTCGGCTAATAGTGTTCCCGTGGGGCGGTGGGAGATGCGGACCCATCGCCGTGTTTTGGTTGTCGTTGAATCAGGCACTTGCTGGCGTATATACGGGCCGAAACAGCGATGTTACATACGAAACCGTCTCACGACGCAGGAGCCTCACCGAAACATTTGCGGGCGTGGCCCGTACCGAAGGCCATGTACCAAAGGAAACAGTCCATGAAGCAAGTGGTTCGTAACTCGCTGGGAGCGGCGCTCGGGGTTCTGCTGGTCACCTCGACCGCGTTTGCCGCCTATTCGGCCCTCAAGTTGGATCGCACCCACAGCGAGGTGAGCTTCACTGCCGAGACGCTGATATTCGACGTCGAGGGGAAGTTTGGCGAATACAACGTCGAGATTGAAGGCGATCCGGCGAAGCCAGAGACGGTGAAAGTGAAGGCCAGCATAGGCGTGGCCTCGATCAATACGCAGAACGCCAAGCGAGACAACCATCTGAAGAGTCCCGACTTCTTCGATGTGGACAAGTACCCGACCATCACGTTTACCTCGACGAGCGTGCGGTCGAAGGGAGGCCAGCTGATGGTCAAGGGCAACCTCACGATGCACGGCACGACGAAGCAGGTCACCCTTCCGTTCAAGGTCGCCAAGGGCAAGAACGGAGCGGGCATGGACGTCACGACCTACAAGACCAAGCTCACCGTCGATCGTAACGACTACGGCATCGGTACGGACAGCATCGCCGCGAAGATCAGCCTCGAAGACGACGTCGAGCTCAAACTGGTCATCGTCACCTTCCAGTGACGCTCGGGTAGCGAGCCGCTACTCGTGATGCTCGGTCCCCGTGCCGTCGGCTGCGGTGTGGCTCAAGGCGGTAAAGTGTCGCGGAGCCGCGCCGCAGCGTGATCGTGCACTATCCGTGGCCGCTATTGCTTCCGCTGCGGTCATCGTCGTCGCCGTGGTGATGATCATCGTCGTCTTGCGCCTCGTCGTCGCAATCGTCGTCGTCGCCGCCGTGGGGCTTGCAGAACGAGCCACCGTGCTCGAACTCGCACTCCTCACCTTGAGGGCAGTCGAGGTCGGACTCGCAGTCCCTCGCGCCGCCGTCATCGCCATTGTCATCCCCGCCGTGAGGCTTGCAGAAGGCCTCGCCGTGCTCGAATTCGCACTCCTCGCCCTGAGGGCAATCGAGGTCGGACTCGCATGAGGCGGCGGCCGCATCTGCGCCGGATGCCGACCGGGTCGCAAGCTCCGACGAGCTCGCGCCGGGGTCGCCGCAACCGTAAGCTAGCAAACATCCGGCTGCCAAGAGCGTTCCAATTGTCTTTGAATTCATCGTATTCCTCCGTTGCTTCGAGATGATGTAGGCCGACTGTACCGCCGCATTCCCGTCATTCTCCCAACGGCCGCTGACGGGTTTGCCTCGGGCCCTTGCGCGAAGGCCCGCTTCCGTATCTCATTGGCCGTGATGGCTAGCCCCGAGCTCGAGCACCTTTTCTACGAGGGAAGTTACGAGCGCATTCTCACTTCGACCGCCAACACACGGAGCGGTTTGTTGGACCCGTTTGTTGTTGGCGCCTTGGCCTTTACGGGGAGGCTCGACGAGGCGGAGATCACGGGCCGATTGGTAATCGCCGATGACAGTCGTCCCGAAGCAGAAGCCGTGGCCGTGCGATTCTTCCTCTGCGCGGGGGCCTGTCACGCGGGGATGCACGAAAAAGCCATGCGATGGGCCAGGCAGAACCTCGCCGCTATTCGCGCGGTCGATGCCCGCAGTCGATTCTTCGCCTATCAAGGGTTTGGGCTCGTCCGCTACTTCGAAGGCCGGATGGACCGAAGTAGGCGCTTTGCGCGCCGTGCATTGTCGGCTGCAATCGAAGCGGGTCTCCCGTACGGGAGGCTCCTCGCTCTCGATTTGCGTGGCCACGCACTGATCCAGACGGGCCACGTGTCGTCCGGCCTGCGCCTCTTGGAACAAGCGGAACACTTGGCCCTCGACCTTGGCTTTGTAGCGAACGCGAAAACCATCGAGGTTGCCGAGCAC
>QMMB01000304.1 GCA_003647035.1 Deltaproteobacteria bacterium
GAGAGTGATTTTCGGATCCGCCATCGGCCGCCGAACGTAGCAGATCCGCCATTTGAGGCGAGGCGCTCGCCAGGACGTCAATTCACACGCGACCAGTCGATGTCGAAGACTTTCCCGGGCCCGTTGATAAACATGGTCAGCGTGTCGCCCTCGCACTCATACAAGTGAGTGGTTTCCACATCCCCGTACCAGGCGTCCAACGCGACCGGATACGGCTCCACGATTTGGTCGAACGGGGCGGTCTCGCTCTGTAGCGGGGTTAGCTCCGGACCACCGTACGTCAGCTGATTTGCATTGCGTGTCGAGTACGACTGGGTGCCGCCACCGTTGAGGGTCATCGTGTATTGCGCATCTGCGTCCGGCAGTTGCGCTGACCAGGCACGTGTATAGCCTCCCCATAGGAAACCGACGTGACCGTCCGTTCCGAACGTAGCGCTAAATTGTCCGCTCACCGAGACCGGCAATCCGATGCCTGCCGTCGAAAGTTCGGCGATGTCGTCGTTGTTCACCACCCATCCGCCGTGTAGGCAGCAGTCGTTGACGTCGTCGAAGTCAGGTACAGCCAAATCGAAACCCGCATTCGGCTCACTGCTCGTCGCGACTAAGATGATCTTCCGCGTGTTGCACTCTTCCTCAGGGATCTCGGACGGCACTCCCTGCATCCAGTTGCGGCCCGCTGGGTCCCTCACGGACTCGACCACTTGCCCGGCAGGCCCCGCGGATTTCCCGTGACTGGCGGGCCCCGTCGACTCGATGACGGCTCCCCTGCCGTCGAAGCCGAGGCTTGCCCGCTTGCCCTCGTCGACGCCGATGAGGAGCCTCAAGACCCCAAACGGTCTCAGCAGCGGCACCTTCACGTACGGAGTCGCCTTCCCGTAGAGGCCCACTTCGAAAGCCCGCGCTTCGAACGGAATGAGCGCGTGACTCGTGTCTTCGACACGTCCATCGGTCACTGCCTTCACGAACTCGTGGTACGTCTGGGCCATCCCGGAGAAGCTCGCGAGTGCGTCTCGCTGATCGCCCAAGTCGCTATCTGGGTAGTCGGGCAAGGTTCCGACGAGGCGCAGAATGGCGTCGTTACCAATCGTGGAGCCCAAGTGCTGAAAGAAGAGGAAGTTTTCGTACGAGCGTCCGAACAGGATGCTGGTCGTCAGCTCGATTGCCTCTAGCTTTTTCAGGAATCGCCATTCGAAGTCGACCTCCGGGTAAACGACGTTGCTCCAGTACTCGGCCAGGCCCTCGAAGTGCCATCGCATCGTGTTCAATTGGACGGCGTGCTGTCTGGGATACGTCGCACCCTGGAAGCAGTGCGCCAGCTCGTGCGCGAGCAGTTGCTTGAACCGGTCCGGCGGTTGGCTCTGGAGCCCGGTGTAAACGGAGATGGCGCAAGCCTCCGGCGGATTGGGGAAGGTCTTGCCCCACACACCCCCTTGGTTCGAGGCTGAAAAGACCATGGCGACGGGCGGCATCTTCGCCAAGCCGTTCGCATTGGACAGCTCGTTGTACTTCGGAACGGCATCTTGCATGGCCTCGCGGGCCAGCGCCACGTGCGCCGCGGTCCAGCCGGCCTGCGGAAGCGGATCGGCGGGAAAGAAGATGCGATAGAGCTCACCTTCGATCATCGTAGACTCTTGCTCTAGGCAGGCACCCACACCCGGTGGCTCTCCCGTGAAGAACTTCGAGCAGCGCTCTGCCGCGCCTTTCGTCGTGATCCGCGCGGACTTCGGCCCTAGTCCCGCCATCTCCTCGAGGTCCGCGACCGAGAACACGAGCAGGTCCAGCAAACGGCTAATCTCGGCTCGCGCATCCGCATCGGCGCCGTCGTCCCGATACTCTTCGGCCATGAGGAAGATCCCTGTTCCCTCGTGGCTGAGCAGCTCGGTATGCCGGAGAACGCTGTCCGCCTCCCGCTCGCCGGAAAAGAGCTGCAGAGTCGCGACGAGTCCTTCCCCAAGCGTCCATTCGCCCGCATCCATTTTCGCGAGGAGATTGCCCACGTAGCTGACGTCAGAACGATCCGCCGGAGCTTGCTCCTCATCCAAGATAATCACATCAGGCGTCTCACCATTGCCGTCAGGACCTCCAGCACTATCGCCACCTCCGCATGCGGGAAGGCAAATGAGCAGGATAGGCAGCTTGTTCGCGAGTCCGCGAGCAACGTTGGGGCGACGGTGTCTCATCATCATCTCCCTTCTGCACGGAGTCCTCCGGCAGCTCATGCAAATCGGTTGTCGCAGAATCCGCCCTGATCGCGAAGCCTGTCAAGCGCAAAGCCGGCGTGCTGTACCGGGGACTCCGTGCGCTCAGCCCAGAGCTCCCCCGTTTCCGCAATTCGAACATGGGAAGGCTTCACGATCGACGATGGACCCAAGCTGGGCTGCTACACTCCACAGATGAAAGCAGCTCACAAACGATTACTGGTGGCACTCGTGACAGTCCTAGCCATCACAGGGGGTGTCGTCTTCGCGGTACGCGGTACCTTGTTCAATCGCGGTGACCAAACGGAATCATGGATGCCTTCGGTCGAGGGTTTTTTGGCGGTTGCCACTCCGTGCTGCCGCCGGGCATCGCTCTGGGATGCGCTCGATACGGTGACTCAGGACCACCAGCGCGCGCGCGCGGCCTCCGCTGCGGAAGCCGCCCAGTGGCTCAACGATTGGCCCTATCGAAGTCGAGAGGAACACGATCGTGCCGATGAATTCGACCTCCGTGTAGCCGCACAGAGCAGTGAGGTGAGATGCACGGGGGCCCCGACTGGCCCCGAAGTTCCGCGAGACGGCGATGATGGGAAGACGTTGGAAGCAATTCGGCACAGGCGGGAATGCACGTACACCAAGTGGAAAGTGTGGTCCGGTGAAACCGCGAAGAAGCGACGCAACGAGCGCCATACGGTGTGGGCGGACGACGAAGACCTCTTCCACGGGCGCGTCGACTATTGGGACTGAGGACCAAAAATGACAACGGAAGCGTCTCGGTTGCTCGCCAACCGGAGCGAGGTCTGCGTATTCACTCACCAAAACAGGCCTTTCGATTGACGGATCCACCCAAAACGTCTTACATTTTGCTTGAAACGGACGTTTGCGGTGTCATTAGAAATAATCAGTTGGATAGCTAACCAACTCCGCCTGGCCCTCCTCGAAGAACAGGAGGACGGGACGGTGACGGGGAACATGCACGCCCTCGCGCCCCTCGGGGGGCAGGCACCCGACGATCTGCTCGACGGGGTGCAGCGACTGCTCGGCAACGCCGATGCACAGGCGATACAGGACATCCTCGAAAGCGCTCGCCGGGGCACGTCGTCGGCGTGGGCGCCGCGCCCCGGCGTACGCGTGCTCGCCGTGCCTGCTGGGGACGGCCGCGCCGCAGTCTTGCTCACCTCGCAGGCAAGCCTGGTCGCCGAAAGCGTCCAGGCGAAGGCGGCCGCGGCAGATCTCGCCGCAGGCGTCTCCCATGAAGTCGCAAACGCGCTGAGCGCGATTGTCGGGTGGGCCCAAGTGGCGCGCGAGCGTCCCGACAAGGCTCCACCCGAAGAGGCGCTGGCGTTGATCGAAAAGAGCGCACAGGTCGCCCGCGACGCCACGCAAGACCTCCTCCGGATGGTACGGCACACCAATCACGAACAGTCGCGCTGCGATCTGTCGGCCGTCATTCGCGACGTCGTTCGGCTGCTTCGTCCCGAGGCACAAAACAAACGCGTCCACGTACATGCCGAAGTCGAAGGCCCCTGCTGGGTCGAAGGCAAACGCTCCCAACTCTTCTCGATCGTGTGGAACCTCGCACACAACGCCGTGCAGATGGTCCCAGCGGGCGGAGAGGTGTCGGTTCACACGCGCCCTCGTGGAACACTGATCGACCTCGAGGTGCGCGACAACGGACCCGGGATGTCCGAGTCACAAAAGGAGCGCGCGTTCGACCCGTACTATACGACGCGCTCAGAAGGCACCGGCTTGGGTTTGGCGATCGTTCGCGGGACCGTGGAATCGCTGGGCGGCCGAATTCGCCTCGACACATCGCCCGGCAGGGGCGCGAAGTTTCGCATTCAGCTGCGGGAAGCCGGAGCGAAGCGCGAGTCCGAAACGGTCCCCAAACAGACCCGGATCAGCCGCGTCATGAAACCGGCGGAGGCTGAACAGGCCCATGTCTTGGTGGTCGAAGACGACGAGGGTGTGCGAGGTCTCGTCTCGATGACGCTGGCGCTGGGCAATGTAAAGTCGACCTGCGTAGGCACGGCCGCGGAAGCGTTGACCAGCAAAGGGCCGTTCTCCGTAGCGCTGATCGATCTCACGCTTCCAGACGAGCGGGGAGACATCCTCCTCGGGAAACTACGCAAGAAGGGCCTGGTCACGCGGGCGGCGATCATGAGCGGTGCGCCCCCTCCCGACGATGCAGATCCGGACGGCCAGCCCGAGCGTTGGCTCCGCAAGCCGTTCGAGCCGTCCGACCTTCTCCTGATTGTGCGCGAGCTGATCGATGCCGGCGCGGGAACCCAAAACGCGGCCAACTCCTAGAAGCGTTCGGCAAGCGCCTGGATGTGGA